>JAHEZA010000073.1 GCA_023251335.1 Chitinophagaceae bacterium
GGGATCGAACAACTTTCGATCAACGCCGGCGGCGTGCAATACAGCTCCGATACCATTCTCGCATCTGTAAAATCGGCAAGCATGAAAGAAAAAAGCGGGTTTGTTTTAAACGACATGCAAACGGATTTCTACATGATGCCCACCGGGGTGTTTCTCTATAATTTATTAATAAAGACACCTGGCACAGAATTAAAAAACCGGGCTTATATCACCTATGCGTCAATGAATGACATGAAAAAAAATATAGGAGATTTGGGTTTGTATTTTGATCTGCGGCAAAGCAAAATATCAATGAAGGATATATGGACATTTGTGCCGCAATTAAAGGATCAGACTTCATCATTATCGCCCACTTCTACTTTATATATTGATGCAAAAATTACCGGCAAAGTAAGTAATCTGAATATTCAAAGATTAAGTTTAAAGGGATTAACAGCAACGGATATTAATGTAACCGGCGTTATAAAAGGATTGCCCGATTCTAAAAAACTGAATGCTGATCTGGTCATTCATAAATTCCGAACGTCGCGCCGGGATATTTTTTCGATAGTTCCAAAAAACACAATGCCTGATAGCATTACGCTTCCGGAAAGTATATTGGCTACCGGATTTATCAAAGGCGGAATGGATAACTTATCAACTGCCCTTGCCGTAAATACTTCGTTGGGAAATGCAAAGATAACAGCAGCTTTAAAAAATATTACAGACAAGAATAAATCAGCCTATAATATTGCAGTGGATGCTAATGATCTGCAATTGGGAAAGTTGATACAGGATTCTATGTTTGGGGCGGTAACAGCGAACTTTAAATTGAAAGGGACTGGCTTTGACCCCCAAACTGCCAACGCCGTTTTTGATGGAAACGTAAGCAACATCACATTGAATAAATATACATACCATGATATAAAAGCGGGTGGAAACATTGCGAATAAATCCTATAAAATAAACGCTTCAGTCGTTGACTCAAACATCACTGCATCCGTCAACGCTAACGGAATTTTTTCAGGAAAATATCCTACGGTTCAATTGACAGCGATGATAGACAGCATCAAAACAATGCCGTTACATTTCACCACACAGCCCATAAAATATCATGGCCAGGTTGAAGCAAACTTTAGCAATATCAACCCGGACAGCCTGGAAGGGAACCTGGCCGTCACACATTCCGTTTTAGTAAACAATGGCAAAAGAATCACCGTTGATTCTGTAATAGTAATTTCATCTGCCAGAACAAACCACCAGGTTTTATCCTTAAGAACGGATTTCTTTTCTGCCTCCATAAAGGGAACTTATAAACTTACTGAGTTGGGTAGTGTTTTTCAACAAGCCATTGATCCCTATTTTGCAATTACGGATAAGAAAGATAGTACAAGAACAGCGCCTTATCATTTTACAGTAAACGGAGGAATTAGCCCGAATCCTGCTTTGAAAACTTTGTTACCTGAATTAATACAGCTAAAACCCATCACACTTACAGGAAATTTTGACAACGACAGTGGTTGGAATCTAACGCTGAGATCGCCCCAAATTGCTTACGGCACTTCGGTTATAGACTCATTTAATTTTGTTGCCGGCACCAAGAATGGAACGTTGAAATTTAAAACTTCGGTGGAACGGATTATCAGTGGCAGTTCGTTTAGCCTGTACGCCACCAATCTGGATGGCACTTTAAAAAATAATAAATTGGATTTTTCTTTAAATGTAAAAGACAAGAATTCAAAAGACAAGTATTTACTTAGCGGTTCGCTGGACCAACCAATTTTAAATAGTTACATTTTCAAATTAAACCCAGACAGTCTTTTATTAAATTATAAAAAGTGGGAGGCTTCAACGGATAACAGCATTCAATATGCGAACGGCGGCCTCAATGCACACAATTTTGCGATAAACCGAAATGGGCAAACTTTCAGTATTAACAGTGAGGACTCCAGTATCAATTCACCATTACGAATTAATTTCAAAGATTTCAGTATTTCTACTCTCACAGCGATTATCCGTAGCGACAGCTTAATAGTCAATGGCACATTAAATGGTAATGCCATCATAAAAAATATTCAGACACAACCTGTTTTTACCACAGATATTACGATTAATGATTTAAGTATTTATAGTGATACAATCGGAAATTTTACAGCGAAAGTGAATAACAATGTAGCGAATACATTTCAGGCAGATCTGAATTTAACCGGGCGCGGAAATAGTATGAATATTAAAGGCGATTACAAAGTGGACCCGGTTAACAGCAGTTTTGACCTTAAGGTAAACATTGAAAAACTTCAGATGAAAGTGTTGGAAGGATTTAGCAATGGCGGTATCAAGGATGCGCAAGGATTTGTTTATGGCAACGTTGCTTTAAAGGGCACAATGGACAAGCCTGATATTAATGGTAAAATACAGTTTGATAATACGTCTGTGAATGTGGCCTCGCTCAACAATGTTTTCAAAATTGACAATGAATCCATTGCAATTGTCAGCAATGAAGGAATTATATTAAACAAGTTTTCTATCCGCGATGCGGCTAACCAACCTATCACAATTGATGGAGCCATCAATACCACCGATTTTCTAAATTATGTGTTTAATTTAAAAATACATGCGCAGCATTTTCAGGCTATTAATTCGACCAGCAAGGACAACCAGCTTTTTTATGGCAAGTTAATTTTCTCCACCAACCTGACTGTGAAGGGGACACCTACCCACCCTATTGTTGACGGCAATCTTACCATTAATAATAAAACTGATTTCACCGTCGTATTGCCCCAAAGCGCACAAGGGGTAGAAAGCCATGAGGGTATTGTACGGTTTGTAGATAAAAGCGCTACCGCACAGGATTCATTGTTCATGAAGCCTTATGATTCTTTAAAAACTACTTCACTGTTTGGTTATGATATTTCGTTAAATATTCATATAGATAAAGAAGCTACTTTCAAAATGATCGTGGATGCGGGGAACGGGGACTATTTACAGGTAAGGGGAAATGGCCAGTTAACTGCAGGTGTAGATATTAGTGGGAAAACAACTCTGGCAGGCACTTATGAAATTGAAGATGGCTCGTATAATTTTTCATTTAATTTTTTAAAGCGTCAATTCAAAATTCAAAAGGGAAGCAATATCGTATGGACAGGCGATCCTACTGCAGCAAATATAGACATAACAGCAATCTATATCGCAGACGCCGCACCGTATGACCTGGTGCAAGCCCAGACAAAATCTACCAACGAAGCAAACACATATAAACAAAAACTTCCGTTTCAGACAAATTTATTATTAAAAGGACATCTGCTAAAGCCCGAGATCAGTTTTGACATCAAGCTTCCAAAAGATAAAAATTATGGTGTTTCCGATGCCGTAATCAATACAGTTGAAACTAAACTTGACCAGCTGAGACAGGACCAGAATGAAATGAACAAACAGGTTTTTGCTTTGTTGCTATTAAACCGGTTCGTGGGTGAAAATCCATTTGACGAGGGTGGAGAAGTCGATCCGGGAAACTATGCATTGAATAGCGTGAGCAGCCTGCTGACGGCCCAACTAAATCAATTGGCTGCGAGCCTGGTGCATGGTGTTGATATCAATTTTGATTTGAATACAACGCAAGACTATTCTACCGGTACCGAGCAAGACAGGACCAACCTGAATGTTGGCGTCTCAAAAAGTTTGCTGAAGGATCGTCTAACTGTGACCGTAGGGAGTGATTTTGAATTAAGCGGCGCTACGCAGGCCAACCAGCAGGCAACAAACCTCGCCGGAGATATTTCAGTTAATTACAAACTAAGTCCCGACGGGAAATATATGATACGTGCCTACCGGAAAAATGATTATGAAGATGTAATTCTGGGATACGTCATAGAAACCGGTGTCGCATTCAGTATATCGGTCGATTATGATAAGTTCAGCCAGATATTTATGACCGCCGAACAACGCAGAAAAAAGAGACAGATTAAAAGACATAACAGGAAAATGGAGAAGTCGGAAAGCGAAAAAACTGAAAATAAATAACGCTTAAGGACTAAATGAAGCAACATGATACGCAGCTTAAAAATATTTTTTTTGATACTACTCTTGTCATTTGTACTATCGTGCAACGTGACGCGGCTGGTGCCAGATGGTGACGCTCTGTATACAGGAGCCACAATTAAAATAAAAGATAGCACCCTATCGAACAATAAAAAGAAAAAAATTGTTTCGATGTTGGAAGACATACCACGTCCAAAGCCTAACGCCAAGTTTCTTGGTGTGCGGGTAAAATTATTAATTTACAATATGGGTGGTGATACATCCAAACATAATTTCATCAGAAGGTTCTTGAGAAAAACAGGACGTCCCCCGGTTTTGCTAAGCAAGGTCAATTTGGGCTACAATATAAAAGTTTTGCAAAACTTCCTTGATAACCGCGGTTATTTTCACTCGTCCGCTTCGGCCTATACAGTCGTAAAAAAGAAGAAAGGCCATGCCTTCTATACAATTGAACCCGGGCCGGCGTACACAATTAACCAATTAAAATTTGAAACAGATAGTTCTTCTCTCGGAGACGCAATTAAAGCTACAGAAGGCCAAACGATGCTTCATCCCGGCAATAATTATAGCCTTCCGGCAATCAAGGACGAACGTGCACGCATAGACGCAGATTTAAAAGAAAAAGGTTATTATTTTTTCAGTCCCGATCTTTTGTTAATAGACGCTGATTCTACCGTTGGCGATCATAAAGTAAATATGTATTTGCATGTAAAAAGTACAACTCCCGCAGTAGCCAGGAAACCCTATATTATTGACAATGTTTACATATATCCTAATTACCAGCTTGCCGCGGCAAAAGAGGATACAACCAAAAGCGAAAAATATCTTTATGACGGGTATTACATAGTGGATTCAAAAAATAAATTTAAGCCGCAACTCTTCCCTCCCATCATGCGTTTTGATTCGGGCGATGTGTATAGCCGGATAGACCACAATCTTACACTGAGCAGACTGATCAACCTCGGTGTTTTTAAATTTGTAAAAAACCGATTTGAAAATTCAAAGAATTCAGAGAGCGACACCGGCAGGCTGAATGCTTTTTATTACCTGACACCACTTCCAAAAAAGTCTCTAACCGCTGAAATATCAGGAAATACAAAATCAGATTATTCCCTGGGATCAGATGCTACCATTACTTTTACAAACCGGAATACCTTCAGAGCTGCTGAAAAATTAGAACTCCACGTCAATGGTGGAACTGAAATACAATATGGCGCCCAGAACAACGGATTTAATACCAATAAAATCGGAGGCGGCGCTACCTTTACGATACCAAAATTTGTCGTGCCTTTTTTCAAGTTAAATACCCCAAATGCATTCGTTCCAAAAACGAAAATCCAATTTGATTACAGTCTTTTGAACAAAAAAAAGCTCTACACATTAAATTCGCTAAGCACACAGTTAGGTTATGTATGGAAACAAAATGTTCGAACCACGCAGGAGCTTAATCCAATAGCCATAAATTATGTGAAAGCGCTCAACGTAACCCAACTATTCTTAGACAGCATTGAAAAAGAACCCTATTTGAAACATGTTATTGACACGCAATTTATCATCGGTGCCAACTATAACTACACCCTTAACTCTATTCTAAGCAACCCCGAAGGAAGCGGCTATTATTTTAGTGGATTGGTTGATTTTTCCGGAAACGTAGCCGGTTTATTCGTTCCGGTCGATCAGGCCACTGGACAGAAGAGGCTTTTTAATACGGCGATTTCTCAATACCTGAAGGGGCGGGTCGATGCAAGGTATTTTCTTTCGATTAGTCCGGGCGCCAGGCTGGCTAATCGCCTGATTGTGGGATTTGGTTATCCTTACGGGAATTCCAAACAAATGCCGTTTATCAAGCAATTTTTTTCCGGCGGCAACAACAGTCTCCGCGCGTTCCGTAGCCAGTCCGTCGGGCCGGGTACCTTCCGAAGCCCTTATGCCGATAGCGCGAGTTATTATGCGGACCAGGCGGGCGATATAAAGTTGGAAATGAACACCGAGTTAAGGTTACGATTTAACAAGATTATTGGCGGGGCAGTTTTTGTAGATGCGGGAAACATCTGGCTCTATCGAAAGGATACTTCTCAACCAGGCGGGGAATTTACAAAAGACTTTATTAGCCAACTCGCCGTTGGTACAGGACTTGGTTTACGATTTAATCTAAGTATTCTTATATTAAGGTTCGATCTCGGAATACCGATCAGGAAGCCATGGCTCCCGCCGGGAGAAAGATGGGTATTTGATCAATTTGATTTGGGAAGTAGCGAATGGAGGAAAAAAAATCTTATATTGAATATAGCAATCGGTTATCCATTCTAATAATGTTTGGCAGTAAACCAACAAATAATATGAAAATTAAATTAATCATTATGGCCTTCATTTGCTTTTTAGCCTGGAGTTGCCATTCCAAAGAAAATAAAGATGTTTCTTATGAAGAAACAACCGACAGCGCGGCATCTCCGGGCATGCGGACTGATTCATCCATGACAGTGATTAACAGAAACATGATATGGACCGTTGATGATGAAAATGCAGAAAAAGAAAAACTAAAAGCGCCGAAGAACGCAATACCGGACTCGTTTTCTGTAGCTCATGTCATTCAACTGCTCAACGAAAATTTTCCCGGCATCCGGATGGAACTGGTAAAAGTTTCTAATGATACTGCTTACGTAAAGATTCCCGACGATGAAAGGTTAACACAGGAAATAGGGAATACCGGTGCAGAAAATTATTTGGCATCAGCAACATTTACATTGACTGAAATAAAGAGCATCAAATTTGTAAATTTTGCATTAGAACCCGGCGACCACGCAGAGCCGGGCGTGTATAGCAGAAATGATTTTAAAAGATTAAGATAGTAAAAGATTTATTTTGTTTGAGCAATCGCCCATTTTACCAGTTCCTCAGCCGCCCGGTAATTCTGAAAATCCGGAGGCAATTTTCTTCCATCTGTATATTCATTATAAAACCACGGGTCGCCCACAGCAAAGACAGTTCCTTTACCAATTTTAGCAACGGCAACGACATTGGTATTTCCTTCTTTAAGAACCGGGTAAGCGGGCCGTTTTAACGAAAGGGAAGAATATTCTTTAATGTAAACTTTATTTATATTTTTGAAAATTTGGTTATTTGGATCCACATCAATCTTTGCCATATCAAAATTTCTTCCCGTTTCTTTATTCATACAATCAAAACTATACTGGATACCAAATCTTGCAACCAATTTGTTGAAATGGGGAAATTCAACATTGGCGGAATCATTGCCGAACAACAATAGAACACCGCCCCCTTTTACCCATTCATAAATAGAATTTATATCATCGTCAGTGATATAATTTGGATGATTACTTTCCCTTTCGTTATCCGGGTCAACGATGATGTAAATGGAAGAATTCTTTAGATTCTCCAGCGTAGGAGCGGTTTTTAGAGAATTTGTTTTTACACCATACTTATTAAAAATGTTACCAAACGTTGAGTAGCCATTGATATCCGCTTCATCCCAGATATAATGGAATTGTTCCGGGTTTCCAAAATTGTCCTTTCTCATTTCATGATTAAAATAGTTATCCAGCGTAACTGTTTTTCCTTTGCCTGCGGAAAGTGTAGGTAACAATTCCATTTCGTCAGAAGCCAATAAAAAAGCACCAACACCTTTGGGATCGTTTGTTACAACTTTCTCTTTTATATAGTATTCGTAACTCCCGTCCCGATATGGGTTTCCACCAAGTCCGGACACGCCTACCGTTCCCAGCAGTTTCGTTTGTCCGTGAACGTTAGCAATAAATTTTTTGGTAATTCCTGCATATCCTTTTTTCGCTGCATTCAAATACAAAGATGGTAAATACCCAAGACGAACCGCTTTTGCCAACGTATATACAAACATGCAACTGGCGGAAGCTTCTTCATAATTCCCTTTTCTATTTGGAAAATTTAAAACATCCCACCAAAGCCCGCTTTTAGGATCCTGTACTTTGGTTATCGCAGTTGCAAATTTATCCAGGATGCCAACGAGCTCTTGTCTTTTAGGATGATCTTCCGGGAAATAGGGCAAGGCATCTACCAAAGCCATCCCGTACCAGCCCATGGCGCGGGCCCAAAAATTAGGGGAGAGACCTGTGGTTTTATTGGCCCATGCCTGTTTTTTCGATTCGTCGTAACCATGGTACAACAATCCCGTTTTGGAATCACGGGCATGTTTTTCGATTATAATAAATTGATTTGCGATGTCATTAAAATCAGCATCTTCTTTAAATGTAGAAGCCCATTCCGCATAGAAAGGTTCGGCCATATACAACCCATCCAGCCACATCTGATTGGGATAAATTTTCTTATGCCAAAATCCTCCTTCGTTTGTGCGTGGCTGTTGCCTTAACTGATCTCTTAATGTCAACGCAGCTTTATAATATTTTTCATTTTTGGTAACTTTATAAAGCGTCAATAAAATCCTCCCGCATAAAACATTATCAAGATTATAATCTTCTTTTTTATAAGTACGGATTGCGCCGTCGTTCTCAACAAAA
>JAHEZA010000074.1 GCA_023251335.1 Chitinophagaceae bacterium
GGCTTGATAACATGGTTACGTCTTCAAAAAAAATAACCGGTAAATCTTTTGTGCTTGCACTATTGATTTGAAGAAGCTGTTCGCCGTCTTCATCCGTGGCTTCCAGCCATTGGTAAGGAATTAAGTTGCCTGATAAAAATTCTTTGATCTCGTGGCTCTTGGGTGAATACTGATAACCAACCAATTTGATGCCTTTATAATCCGGGTGAAAATTATTTTGCCAGTCATCCAGCAAATCGTTGATCACGGGGTACAATCTTTCTTCCGGCGGATCCCACGGTTTGGTTAAATAATAATCGAGCTTTACATGATTAATGGCCTTGATGGCGGCGTCTGTATCAGAATAAGCGGTGAGCAACACTTTTTTTGCATCGTCATAAAATTCCATTGCCTGTGATAAAAAATCAACGCCTTCCATCTCTGGCATGCGTTGGTCTGATATGAACATGGCAACGGATTCGCCCCTGTTTTTCAATTCGAGCAAACTATCCAATGCTTCTTTGGCAGAGGAAGTGCTAAGTACACGATAATCCTGCCTGTATTTATTTTTTAAATCCCTGGTGATGGCGCGAAGCACCTGCACATCATCATCTATTACAAATATGATTGATTGATCCATTTTAATTCATTTTTAGCTTCCCTTAAAAAGGAAGACAAATTTCAAATTCGGTGGCGCCGGGTTCTGATTTTACTTTTACTTCACCATTGTGTTGTATCATGATGCGGTTCACCACATCAAGGCCTAACCCGGAACCTTTGCCCATTTCTTTTGTTGTAAAAAACGGAGCAAAGATATTTTGTTTTATATCTTCAGGAATGCCGGGGCCGTCATCTTTGATAGTTACTTTCAAGAACCTGTCATCGTGAGTTGTGGTTATAGTGAGGCTACCTTTACCATTGACTTCCATCGCATCTATAGCGTTATCAATAATATTGGTCCACACCTGGTTCATTTCTCCCGGAAAAATTTTTATTTGCGGAATTGAATCATCATAATTTTCTATAACGTTTATATTTCCTTTTCGCAATTTATAGTTCAATATTGTTAAAGTATTGCGGATACCCGAATGAATATCTGTCAATTGCCTGTCTGAATTTTTATCCATAAAAGTGAAATTCTTTACAGCACCTACGAGCGTTGAAATGCGCTCTGACGAGGTGCGTATGTCCTCGGCCATTTTATTGGTAACTAAATAATTGCTTACCCATTCCAGCAATACAGGGAGATGTGCGGATGTGGAACACGCTTTAAAAACATCCAACTCATCAGTGGTAAATCCACGTTCTACCAATCCTTCAGGATCTGTGTCCTCAAGCTGATTGTCATTAAGCCAGTCTGTGACTTCATCTTCCCGGTTTGTTTTTTGCATCAGGGTTAATACAGGTGGCTCTGTATTTATTTTATCGATGATTAGTTTGCTGATCTTTTCTACTTTTTGCGGTTCAATCCTTAAGTCGGCAACGGATTCGAATAAATGTGGTAACCGACTTACCTGCGTTTGCAACAAAGCGGCAGCGCGGGATATGGCTGCCGCAGGATTATTGAGCTCATGAGCAAGGCCTGCAGAAAGCTTTCCCAATGCAAACATTTTTTCATTCTGTTGTTGTATGGAAGTGAATTCGCGAACCCGGCTCAGCATCATGTGTACCAGCGCTTCAATTAATACATAGTGCGTTCCAAAGCCTTCAATAAGTTTTTCTTTTGAGCATTTGAAAACCCATGAGTCTGTTATCGCTTCGCAAAAGGCAGGCGTGACGCTAGCTCTGGAGTAAGGAAGATAACCGGTAACTTGTCCCGGATCGAGAATCCGCAATTCTTTCTGTTTGCCTGATTGTACCGCACAAATTCTCATCTTTCCCTCCAGGACGATATAACAAGTAACAACAGGCTCGCCGGCCTTAAATAAAAATTCATCCTTTTCTAATTCTATTGTCTCTCCCTGGTTAATCAGCCATTGCAACTGCTCATCAGGAACATGCTGAAATTCCTTAACAATTTTCAAGTCTTCAATGGTAACTTTTTTCATAAAAATGAAATAAACTTTTTTGGAAAGGTATGTATTGCCGCGAACACAAAAAATATTTTTGACTCGTTTCCTTTCTCCTTATCGCTAAAATCAGAAGAAAATAGTTCGCAGATAAAAACGAAAATATTTATGGGCACAATGAGGTTCCGAAAAAGTTTACCTTTATATAAATTAATAAGAGCAAATTCATACCCCAAAACTCAACAATAAAAGCAGTTTATCATGACGGACTTTTTTCAGGCAATTTACGATTGGATTACCGGCTTCTTTGGCATCGATGAATTCATTAAAATAGTAAAATCGGGCGATTACACTTCGCTTTTAACCTATGATGGTTTTATTTCTATTATAAGGCCATTGTTTCCCATTGTATTAGTACTGGAAATCTTCATGGCTTTAGTACTCAGGAAATTTAAGGCCGTCAATTATAAGATATCTTTCTTTTCTTACGTGTTGAATGCTTTTATCGGAAGGTTTATCTCCATTGCTGCAATCGTATTTTGCATCGGGCTTTTCGAAAAGCATGCCATCGTTAAAACTACTTTTACATGGTACTGGTTTATTTACGGTTACATCGTTTGGGAATTCGGCCATTTTATTTATCATTTCTTAGCACATAAAGTTCGTCTTTTCTGGTGTTTACATTCCACGCACCATGCACCCCAAACCATGAATCTTTCCATCTCTTATGCCCATTTCTTCCTGGAAGGTCCTTATGCAGATGTGATACGGACTACGACTTGTATTTTATTGGGTGTTAGTCCGCCCATGCTGGCGGTCATTATGTTTATTGATGGTTTTTACGGTGGTTTCATACATATTGGAGAGCAAATGATGAAAAATGGTAAACTGGGATTTATGTACAAATATATTCTGACGCCTTCCCATCATCGAATACACCATGCTAAAAATCCTCTTTACATGGATACCAACTTCTGTAATCTGCTCAATATTTGGGACCGGGTATTCGGTACCTATCAACCTGAAGAAAAAAATCTTCCCATCGAATATGGCATCACCAGGAATATGAAACCAAACAGCTTTATAGACAGCTATTTTGGCGAATTTTACTACCTCTTAAAAGATGTGTACCGGGCGCCGGGAATTAGAAATAAAATTTTGTATATTTTTATGCCTCCGGGATGGAGCCATAAAGGAGAGCATAAAACAGCAAGTAAAGTACGAAAGGAGTATTTAGAAACTCATCGAAATCCAACGAAAAACGTATTTAAAGAAGGCCTGTCATAATTTTAAAGCAAGAGACAAAGAATGGGAGTTAAGAAGCCGGCAATACTTTGTCTTCATGGAAACGAATGATTTCACCGATACTTTCTTCAAAAATTTTATTTCCTTTATTTATCAGCATTCAAAAGTATAAAAATCTTGAATGGATAAAAAAGCGAGGCATCACAGTAAACAAACTTATAAGAGCAATTTACATTTTCCTGTTTTCTGCCGTTCGCGTTTTGCATTCGTGCAACTCAATATACTTTCCCGCTTTCCATATTCAGCGAGCTTAATATTTTCACTCTCTTACTATACGTTAAAAAGAATTCAAAACCATTACCAACCCTGAACATAGGAAAGCAATAACTTCCGAAAAGAAGCCAGTATTTTTCTCCATCACAAAATCCAAATAATTTCAACGTGGAAATGTTATTACCCTTATTATCTTCTAATTGTATGGTATTGAATTTACCGTTCTCTATTTTAAAATTTTCAATATAAGGTGTGTTGTTTTTAAATTCAGCAAATGAGCGATAAATACCTTTTTTTACCGACTGGGATAGCACCGGTATATTAAATCTATCGGTTAAATAATGATCCCACATAACGCTTTTTGCGAAAGCTTTTCGGCCTGAAATATCGTCCCAATTTGTGCTGCTAATCTCATGTTGTAATAATTGCAGGCCGGGCATCAACAGGTATTGCTGCATATCGCCGTTTACTTGCTTTTTTTTTGTGTCAATAACAGAGTAAAGTATCGTGTCAATTTTTATACCTGCATAATAATTGCTTCCGGACCGCAGGAAAACCTCTGCTTCAAAATCTAACTGACTATACTTTTTATACATTGACTCGTTTGAAACAACGGTATCTCTTCGGGCCAGTGAAAACTTTTTTATAAAGCAAATCAATTCTATATCGCCGGCTGAAGGCGTCGCTTTAAAAAATGAATTCAGATAATTACAAAGGCTATTCGCCAGGCCACCATGCAGGTTAACCTTATAATTTTTTACGGTAGGCGCAAAGCCATTTGTGAACAAAGAATATATGCCAATTAATGTCGTATCATACCGTACGTCTACAACCTTTATAGATTTAAAAATCACCGGTTTCGCCTGTTGTTGAGTTGTATTCGAGTCAAGTGTGATTTGCATTTCCGAAATGCGTTTCATGTCAATGCTGTCTTTCTTATAGTTGCCACACATCTGACCAAAAGAGATATGGGCTGACAGAACAAAAAAGAAGAAAGTAAAACAACGGCCGAAGAAGCTTACCATAGTTTGTTTAAAACAAAATTTAATAAAAATTATTGCAAATAGATTTGCAAAAATAGATACTTTAAAAGGGTAACATGATGATTTTTTTATGTCACCGGATTATCAGTAACCCACCATTGAAAAAAGTATTATAAGAGAGGAGATACCATCCTGGCCGTTTTTTGCCACAACTTTTTCATCGTTGAACGATTTGCCCATTTTTCTTTATCCATCTTTTCAGCATCTTTTATGTCTTCAAAAAAAACATCAGCAAGCTCGCTTGCCGTTGCCTCATCATATACAATCGCATTCACTTCAAAATTGAGGTCAAAACTCCGGTAATCCATATTGGCCGTACCTACCACAGCAATCTTACGGTCGGCCACCAATGTTTTGGCGTGGACGAATCCTTTTGTATAACGATAAATTTCTACCCCTGCTTTCAACAGATCATCGTAATACGATATCGCTGCTGAATTTACCAGGATAGAATCCGATTTTCCTGGTACCAGGAGTTTTACATCAAGCCCGCTCAGGGCGGCGATGACAAGCGCATCAAGAAGGCTTTCGCCGGGTATGAAGTAGGGAGTGGTGATTAAAATTTCTTTGGTTGCCAGGTTAATAGCCTGCAATAAAGAATACAGAATAACAGGCGTTGAAGAGTCAGGTCCGTCCGCTGCAATCTGCACTATTTTATTATCGCCTTTTGGGAAATTGCTTTCCCGCGGAAAAAACTTTTCATTGATCTGTAATTTTTTATTGGCGCAAAAATTCCAATCGCACAAAAAAAGATATTGCAGGTATTGCACGCCCGGCCCATCAATTCTTAAATGAGTGTCGCGCCAAAAAAGTTTATCGCTTTTTACCTCGTTGTTGATATACCGGTCGCTTACGTTGATACCACCTACAAACGCGGTATGTCCATCAATTACTATTATTTTACGATGATTTCGGTAATTGATACGGTTAGCAAAAGAAAGGAATGAAATTTTGAAAAATGGAAAGGCCTTTACATTGTTGGCTTTTAGTAGCGCAACGAATTTTTTACGGATAGAACTGCTGCCAAAATCATCATAAATGAACCTAACGTCTATGCCTTCCTGTGCTTTTTTTATCAGGATATTTCCAATTGTTGTTCCAATATCGTCATCCTCATAAATATAGTATTCTATGTGAATGTGATCTTTTGCTTCCCCAAGTGCTTTTAATACTTCGGGGAATTTGATTTCGCCATTCACCAACAGTTTTACAGAATTATGGGCGGTGATAGGGCTCATACTGTCTTTCAGCAGCATGAAAGCCAGTTCTTTATTATCCTGAAGGGCCGCATCGCTTTCATCAAATATTTGTTTTGAATAATGATACAAATCTTCTCTTAATCTCCTTGCCATGTCAGTATTTTCAAATAATTTTTTGCTGTACATTTTTCGGTTGCGATAATTGATGCCGAAGAAAAAATAAAATCCTATTCCAATAAAGGGAGCAAAAACTGCAAATAAAAGATAAGCCAGGGTCTTGACAGAATTGTTGGTATCATAAATGATTCGGAGACAAACAAGAATTAAAACAATAATATAAATGATTTCCGCAATGACCAACCAATCCATGATTTAGATCTTTATGGTGAAAAAATAATAATAAAAGTAAATTAGTTGAAACACATAAAGATATTTATGTTATTATTTCTTTTTATTAGCCCGCTTGAATAAGGGTACATTTCAATCCATCCTGCGCCGGGCGCAAAAGCGTATACACCAGGTAGGAAAAAACCAGGAAGGTTTATTAGCATCTTCATAAATTGACACCCTTTTGCAAGAGATTAATAAAAGTATAAAAACAGTTTTTTTGTTGCTTTACTATCTGCAAAAATTAACCAGCTATTCCCTTTGAAATTTTATTTTTAAGCCCTACTTCTTTCCTGATAGCCGGGGCTACTTTGTCTCCAAACAATTCAATAGATTTCATTACAAGGCTATGTGGCACGTTGCCGATGCTTGCCTGCGCCAGGAAACGGGTGTTGCCAAATAATTCATGTTCATATAAAATTTTGTCAATCACCTCTTGTACGCTTCCCACCATTAGCGCGCCGTTTGGCGACCGCGAATATTCAAATTGCTGTCGGGTATGTGGTGGCCAGCCTCTGTCGCGCCCTACGCGATCCATCATCGTAGCATAATATGGATAGAATTCATCACTTATTTTTTTGGAGTCTTCTCCGATAAATACATGGTTGTTAACGCCGAATTGTAACTGCGATGCAGCATGGCCGGCCTTTTTCCAGGTTTCTTTATAAAGATTTATAAATGGAACAAACTGTTCAGGCCTTCCGCCAATAATAGCCAATGTTAATGGTAAGCCAAGTGTGGCCGCTCTTACCGCTGATGCAGGCGTACCTCCTGCCGCAATCCACACAGGAATAGCAGATTGATACGGACGCGGATACACACCACGGTTATCAATAGACGCACGGTGTTTTCCTTTCCAGGAAATCTTCGTGGACGTATTTACTTTCAATAATAATTCTAATTTTTCGGTAAACAGCTCATCATAATCATCCAGGTCGAAACCGAATAAAGGATACGATTCGATAAAAGATCCCCTGCCCGCCATGATCTCAGCGCGGCCACCAGATAAAAGATCTACTTCGGAAAAATTCTGAAACACACGAACAGGATCATCTGAACTCAACACGGTTACCGCGCTGGTGAGTTTAATATTTTTCGTAATCATTGCTGCGGCAGCCAAAATTATTGCAGGAGAAGAAACGGCGTAATCAGGACGATGGTGTTCGCCAATTCCAAAAACATCCAGTCCCAATTGATCTGCCAACTTAATTTCTTCCATAAGATCTTTCAATCTTTGGTATGCATTAATTCCTCTTCCGGGTAGTGTTTCCGGTGTCATATCTGCAAAAGTCATGATGCCTAATTCCATATTGATTTATAGTTTTTTATTTAATTATTGTCCGGCTAAAAATTATCAATTCAATGAATCACTTGTTGGTATTAAGTTTCACGGCCCCTCTCCTTCGGAGAGGGGGTTGGGGGTGAGGTCAATACCAGTTCAGTTTTCATCGGGTTAGCCGGACCATATACTTTTTATTTAATTATTTTTTTTACGAAATGCCGGTAATTCCCAATGATAGTAAAGCGCCAGGATACGCAGCGTGCAACAGAGCAAAAAACCGGCAAGGAATGTCCAGTCACTATACCAGTTAAAATAATTTCCCAACACTACCACGCCTGCGCCTGCCAATGCCGCCGATGCATAAATTTCTTTTTCCAAAATCACTGGAATGCGATTAAGCAAAACATCGCGCATCACGCCGCCACCAACTGCAGTAATCATTCCGAGCAACGCGGCTACTTCATAATTATGTCCATATTCCAACGCTTTCTGCGCGCCGGAAACGGCAAAGAGCGATAAACCCAATGCATCAAATAACAGCACCGGGCGATTGAGCCAATTCGAGAGCGAATTCAAACTCATCGTTATGATGGCGGCAATCATTGCAACGGTTAAATAACGCCAGTCCGATATTCCCGCAGGCGGCACTGCACCGATACACAAATCCCTGATAATGCCACCACCACAGGCAACCGTAAACGCAACCACCAAAACACCAAATACATCCAGGCCTTTGTCTTTCGCGGCCACAGCGCCACTTATAGCAAATGCGAAAGTGCCGGCCAGGTCAATAAATGTATAAAGCGAATGCAGGTAATTCATGATGCAATTGATTTTTTAATTCAGCCATACTGGCAATTTTGGCAGCACGAAATTCCTGCATGGATAATTCAGGATGCTGGTGAATGTCTTTATAAATTTCTTCTGATTCAGGAGCAGCTTATTCGTGAAGCCGTCGAAATTATTGTTGAATGATTTGATTTGAGTGGCTTCCATAGCTTTTAATTATTTAATTGAAAAGATGATATAGAAGGAGAAAAAAAATTACGTCTGCCGGAAACTTTCATCAAATTTATAA
>JAHEZA010000075.1 GCA_023251335.1 Chitinophagaceae bacterium
ATACCCTCTTCCGATTTACAAAGAACCGAAACCGGAGCGTCCACCCCTTCTATTTTCTGAAGCTTGTTGTCCTTAAACTGATATACACCATCCCATGTTCCCATCCAAACACCGGATTCCTTATCGGCTATGACAGAAAAAGAAGGCCCGCGCGAAGTTTCATCATCTATTACCAGAGACCAAGTATCTTTACTTTTTTCTTTAATAAAAATACCGGATGCCGTAGCAATCCATACATTCGAAGATTCATCGACGGCAATATTACGGACATCGTTATCGCCCTCGCTATCTCCAACAATAAATCCCTGGTGGTATTCTTGCCAGAATGTAGTATCAGGCACTCCTGATCCGGCTTTGATAAAGGCTGCAGGAGTTTGTTGTCCCTGGACAAACAAGGATAGCAGGTAACAAAAACAAATAAAAATAAATTGTTTCATAACATTGAATTACTCACTCTCACTCAGATGATCATGAAGTTTACCTGCATAAGTTGTTGCTGTAATTTTTTTCAATTACAGTAAACAAACATTCAAGCCGGATTTATATTTTGCTGCTCTAAAGTAAATACGTGCTGGGCTGATATTCTCAACAGGCAATTAGTGTGTTTTTTTAACTCCCGGAATTTGTTTTTATATTAAAAGCATTGACCTATAAATTACGTTCCGTTATTTTTTTAATATTAATATCCTGAAGCGGCATACAATTATGTAATGCTAGATCGGTGATGCTTCAAACACGCAATTACTAATAGCTATATTTTTGAAAGAAAATCCGAGTAATAAAATATATTTCTTTTGCGTGATCAACAAAGAATAAGAAATGCGAATCGTTTTAATGATTCGCATTTCCCGTATATAATAATATTATTGCAATAGCCACATTTTCGAATATTGATCATCAACCTGGGGTGACAAACCAGTAACGCCTTCTTCATATGCATCTACGTTTTGTCCGAGTTCATTTGCAGGATAACGATAGCGTAGCGGAAATTCGTAACCACTTAAATAACCGTTGTTGAATATATTGGGCAATTTGGTTCGTCTGAGATCAAGATAGGTTTCTGCAGATACAAAAAATAATCCAAGCCACTTTTGATCGGCAATCTGAGCCAATTGACCTGCCTCATCGCCAGGCAAAGCAATACTGGACTGAGCAAGATAATTATCTATATCAGCATCTGATATTCCCCAACGCTTCATGGAAAAGCGAATCCCATTGCGGTAGTAAGTATCGGCATCCCCGGTAATCATACCTTTAGCGGCTGCTTCTGCGAGAATAAATTGCAGTTCATCACTGTTCATAACCATGGCCTTTAATAAGGGGTGGCTATTTTGCCTGAACAATTGCGAAAATTTAGAAACTTTGAAATTGCCATAAGCTCCACCTGCAGCCGTATTCCAATGGGCATTACCATTTTTCCAATCTCCGGGCATCCCGGCAATAAAGCCAACGTAAAGTTTATTGGAGTCTAATAGAATGTCCGGTGTCAGGTATTGCGCCATATCAGGATTCGCGCGGTTTATGAGTTCCCATTTAGATGTATAGGTAAATCCGTTCGGGTCAGTAGTATTAACCACAACTCCATTTAAAGCCGGATTGCTTGTCCATGGAACCTCCACAGGTGCGATCCAAACTTTCATTCGGGGATCATTCAATTCTGCTAATTTATCCACAAGTGTTTTACAAGGTCTTCTCCTGTCGAACTCTGTACCACCATTATCCTTTAAATTACCGCCCTGCCATGAATTGTCCGGAGTAGTTCCGATATAGGAAATAGAGACATTGTCATCAGCAGTAGTAAAAATAGGTGTGGCAGACGGGTTATTCACAATTGCTGCAATCTGTGCCCCTGCATCAGGTATTTTATTAGAAGCCCGCATCAGTAATCGGATCTTCAGCGAATTGGTAAATTCCTGCCATTGTAATTTATTTCCTTTAAATACAAGATCATAGGTAGGAGACAAAGGTTCAGTACCATTTGCTATCATCGTATTGGCATCATCCAATTCTTTGAGAAGCCCGGTATAAATATCTGCCTGTTTATCATATTTTGGATACAAAATTCCTTCACGCGCTTTTAGCGCTTGTGAGTAGTAAACGTCGCCATAATAATCAGTCATAAAAGAAAACAAAAGCACCCTGAATGTGGTAAAAATTCCCTTGTGTACCATAGACCCGCGTTTGTCTGCCAGGCCAATAGCGCCATCAATCAGCTTCAGGATGTTCATAGCTGAATACATATCATCCAACGGTTGCTTGAAGCCGGAATAGTAATTATCGCTGCCCTGGTAATTCCTTTCAATATATTGAACAGCGCCTGGAAGCCTGCTTGCTTCATAACCCATGTTCTGGTAAAAAAGTGCAGTTTGTTTAATTACGGACGATAAGAGGTAAGGGTCATTAACCGACTCTACCGCATCGAGTTGTTGCAAACTGTCAGAAACCCGCAATGCATCTTTACTACATGAGGCAATTGTAGCCAGTAAGACAATTGCAAGAACTTTTATTGAAAATGATTTCATAATTTATTTTTTATAGTTAATACTACAGATTAAAAATTGACTCCGAGTTTTACCCCATATGAACGAACGCTCGGCAATGTAGCACGAAGAATTCCCTGGTTAGTACCCACTCCGCTAAATGCAGATTCCGGATCTTCATCGCGTCCCGACTTATTCCATTGGAATACATTTCTTCCAATGAATGCAATGTTCAAATTATTCATTTTATACCGGCTGATTAATTTATCAGGAAAAGTATAAGTGATTGAAATTTCTTTCATTTTAAAGTTGGTTGCATCATAAGTACGTGTTGACGAAAAATTCCAAATTACATCGCCATAGCTGTTGTATGGATATTGATAAAAGGTATTATTTTTATCTGCACCATTTACAATATAATCAGCATCGGTAGCATCGGCCGGGTCACCGGTATAATCGGGATTAAGAAACACCCCTTTTGCATAGCTGGCATCATCTACCACGTCGGTTCGCTGCCCATCATTGTTATCATTGATGGCCTCATACTGACTAGATCCTTCGGCCGGCCAGGGCAAACCGCCTAAAGCTGCATCGCGTCCGCCTTCCCAATATGGATTGTCGGTTCCTTTTGTACCAAAAGTCGTCTTTACTCTTCCGTTTGATTCCAGGTACTGCTGGTTTACCGAAATGTACTGTCCTCCTTTGCGAAGGCTGCCTACCAGGTTCAATGAAAATTGCTTGTATCTCAAACTTGTATTGAGACCAACTATATAGTCCGGGTTGAAATTAGCCAACTGGGCGCGATCCGCATTGTCAGGGCTATTTTGAAATTCTCCGCCCTCTCCATCTAATAAAGGCATTCCTTTGTACTTACCATTTTTAACTCTCAGTATCGCATTTTGTTCATAAATATTCCCGATTTCTTCTCCTTTAGCAATTTTTACAACTGTTTTTCCATCATAATTAGCGAATATATATCCGTTAGGAGCAAACTTGTCTGATAGCTTCGTAATGGTTGCTTTGTAATGTGTAAAGCTGGCAGAAACATCCCAGTTCCAATCTTTAGTTCTTACAGGAGTTACGGTTAATCCCCACTCGTAACCCTTACTTGTAACATCACCAATATTGGTCAATAGCCCATTGTAACCCGTTCCTGGCACTAATGGAATATTGTCAAGTTGATTTTTCTGATCTTTTTCAAAATAAGTAAAATCAAATTTGATACGACTTTTAAGCATCCAAACGTCGAATCCAAGTTCTTTTGTAATTGAATGCTGGGGTTTTATGTCTGGGTCAACCAGGGCAGCATTAAGAACCACGGTCTTTGCTGCTCCCCAATCGCTTGTTTCAAATGAATAAGTGTCGATAGACCTTTGTTTTAACAATCCATTTCCCACATCTGCCCATGCCACACGCCCTTTCAGCAGATTAAAAACTTCGGGAAGTTTAAAAGTCTCGGAAGCAATCCAGCTTAAAGATGCTGACGGATAGAAATAATTTATCTTCTGTTCTGCATACGCACCATTGAAGTCCTCTCTGCCGGTAACATCCAAAAACAACTGATTGTTATAGCCCAAAGTTGCAAGTGCATAAGCACTGTATCCCTGCGTTACATTGTACGGCGCATTAGCTCCGGAACTAATGGATAAAGTGCCAGGCGCAGCGTTAGCAAGATTGAACAGGGCAGGAGTACTAAGATCACCGGCGGAAGCTTCCAGGCTGCTGGAATTCGTGTAAGAATAATTGCCTCCCAGCGAAGCTGTTAAAGAGAATTTTTTGAAGTTATTGTTATAGGTTAAGATAATGTCAGAACTTGTTTGTAAACTGGCATTGCTACCCTGAACAAATTGTCCATATTTATCACTTCTGGATCCCCACGATTTTCTAAGCTCGTAGTTTTCTTTTACATTATCCATTCCGGTTCGCAAAATCAACCCAAGTGTTTTTCCCATTTGCCAGTCAAGCTGCAGTTTACCAAAGTAATTATCCCGGGTAAAACGGTGTAAATATTCGTAAGTGGTAAACCAGGGATTGTCATTTGCCACACTAATCCCGTCGTCTTGCATGATAGACCCGTTTTGCAAACTTCCTTCGAACCCTGTGAGCCAGTAATTATGCATATCTGAAAGTGGCTGCAGATTATTAGGAAAATTGAAAAGCAATGAATTTAACACACTATTTGATCCGGCGCTGTTTTGCTTATTTGGCGAATACGTATGAAAATAGTTTGCGCTTGCGGAAAATTTTAAATTGTTGGCTATGTTATACTCTGTATTGAGGTTAAAGGATTTTTGATTCGTTTTTGTATTCGGCATCACACCAATATTCTGCATGTTAGACATTGAAAAGCGAAATGATCCTTTATCGTAAAGGCCATGTACGCTTAAACTGTTGGTGATCGTACTTCCTGTTTGGAGGTAGGCTTTTACCCGATCTTCATTAGAAGATATCTGCGGGCCGTTTGCCCATTTTTGAGCTTTCACGTCCCAGTAATCTGCAGTAAAACTTCCATCAGTGGGTGGACCCCAGGTGTCCGTGTTATCATATTGCCATTCATAAACTCTTTCTCCCTGACCATATTGCATTTGTTCCTGGACAAACTGATAGGGCTGATCTGCAGTAGCAGAAATATTGTAAGTCACTCCAAGGCCTCTTTGGCCTCCTTTGCCGGATTTGGTTGTGATCATTACTACACCATTACCTCCCTGTGCACCATATAATGCACCTGCGCTGCCACCTTTAAGTATGGTAACTGAAGCTATGTCCTCGGGGTTTAACTGTGAAAGAATATTTCCGAAATCAACTCCGTCTTTGGAGGTAAATGTCTGTGCGCCTACCGGAATCCCGTCTATCACATACAAAGGCTGAGATCTGGCTGATACATCTGCGCCACTGCTTAAAGAAGGCATTGCCGTTGTACCGCGGATATTCACCAAAACCGAAGAGGTAGGATCACTGCTCAGATTAGTTATATTTACGCCACTCACCTTTCCATCCAATGATTTCAAAACGTTGGGGTTGGCAGCCTTAACCAAATTCTCCGAATTCACTTCAGCTACAGAATATCCCAATGATTTTTTCTGTCGTGAAAGTCCCAAAGCCGTTACCACTACTTCATTTAGAGAGGAAGCTTCGTTGGTTAACGTGATATCAACATGAGTGCGGTTGCCAACCTTTACAGTGACAGTTTTATATCCAATAAAACTGAATCTTAATTCAGCCGAAGGCGGAACGGAGATTGAAAAGTTTCCGGAATTGTCCGTACTTACACCTGTCGCTTGTCCGACAACCACGACTGATACCCCTGCTATTGGGTTTCCTTTTTCGTCTTTTACTGTTCCGGTAATCCTTTCATCCTGGGAATCAAATTTATTTCCCTTTTCAACAGATGATTTGAGGGGCTTTTCAGGCTTTGACTTGTAATGCCCCGGGCCGTTATTAGAAAAGCCCTGCATGGGAACATAAATAAATGCAATCATGATAAGAATAGAAATACATCTCAGACTTAACAGGAAACGGGCATCTTTTTTTTCATTAAAAAGTTGATGCGAAGGGAAACATTTCATCATTTTAGCATTTTTAGTTTATACATTTAATAAACAGTGTCGGTAGTTATCAGCAATAGTTTATATCAAAAGAAAATACTCGAAATTCCGAGACAAATATAGAAGTTATATATGGACGCTTTGTATTCATTGTTGCCAAATTACTGTACCATCTTATCATGTTGACTGAGATAAGATTCAGTCAGGCCATTCAACGGAAAACACCCTGACAGATTAAGAAATGTCCGATATGATGCTAGAACAATTTTTATGTATTCAAAAAGATATTGCATGTCAACACTGACTTAAAAATCTGGTATACAAAAGACTAAACTAACAACACTTAAAAAAATATTTTTTAAAACTCTAATAGTTTTAAATTTGACATTTATCACAATACTCAAAAATTTAATTATGAAACTCATGAAAATCACTTATCTCTTATTCATTGCATTATCGTTAGCGGCTGTAACGCCGGTTTATGCAGCAGAAGCACCTGTTACAAAAACAGAAACAGCTAAAGAAGTTCGCGCTGAACAAATAGAATCGCGCCTGATTGAGATCCGGAATTTAGCCAAAACAAATTTAACCGCTCATGAAAAAAAAGAGTTAAGAAAAGAAGTAAAAAGCCTTAAAAAAGAAGGCAATCACGGCATTTATTTATCCATTGGGGCTATTATTATTATCATCATTTTACTTTTAATTCTTTTATTGTAAGAACAAAAGAATTATTTAAAAAAGCTCATAAAGACCTTATGGGCTTTTTTTAATTAGTCCAGTCTTTTAATGTTGTTGATAAGAAATTCTTCTATAAAAAGGATTGCTTCTGATTTTCAGTATCCGTTGAAAAGATCAGGATTTTTTCTTTGCAGTAGCAACCAGCGCGACTCCAACAATGGCAATTATTCCACCCGCATAGGTCGGCCATCCGTACCATTTGTGTTCTGTTTTATTTACCTGGATAGGGCCCGCATCAATGATGTTTTCTTTTTTAGGTATAGAAACGCCTTTGATGATTATCATCAGGATACCAATTGCTATTAAGATCCAACCAACTGCTTTCATAAAATCGTTTTTAGTGAGTGGAAATATAATTCAAATACCATTAGGCACGAAAAGTCTTTTTCCACATTATTCTTTTGCATTTTTCGGTCCATCCTCTTTAGCCAGTTACTTTTGTCTGTTTGATTGATGTCACTTTTGCTTATCTTGAAAATTATTCTTAATCAATGATTTAATGTATTAATTATGATTCCGCATTTTAAGAGATACCATAAGGACGATATTTTTTCGTTTACGCATCTTCGTAAGTATGAAACTAAATTGGGAGAAACAGTAAAATGTGACAGCTCTGCAGAATTGGAAAAAATTGTTGGTGAAACAACGGCTAAGTATATCATTTTTGGAATTCCTGAAGACATCGGCGTGAAAGCCAACATGGGAGTGGGTGGCGCCGATACGGCATGGTCTTCATTTCTTGAAGCTTTTTTAAATGTTCAGAGCAATGATTTTCTGAGTGGCGAAGATATTTTTATCGCCGGACATTTTGATTTTAAAGAAGCACAAAAATTAATAAATGTAAACGCTGCTACAGATGAGGAAAAAGTCATTGCTTTCCGCTCGTTTGTGAGAAAGATTGACGATGCGGTAGAAGAGATGGTAAAATTGATTACCCAAAATAAAAAGATTCCAATCATCATCGGGGGCGGACAAAACAATGCATACCCCGCCATAAAGGGAGCCGCCAAAGGGTTATTTAAAGCAGATTTGCTACAGCTCGCGCAGATCAATTGTATCAACCTTGATGCGCGTCCAGGTTTTCAGGCTACGGAAGGAAGACATTCCGGAAATCCGTTTCGCTATGCAGATGAAGATGGTTTTATGAATAAATACTGTGCTATTGGCGTGCACGAGAATTATTTACCGCAAACCGTTTGGGTAGATATGGTCAATAATTTATTCATCGACTTTATAACGTACGAAGATATTTTCATTCATGAAAAAAAGAATTTTATACAAGCTGTAGCTCATGCCACGGGACTTACAGAGGATAATTATACGGGAATTGAACTTAATCTTTCTACAATTGAAAACACGTTGGGTAGCGATGCCACACCGTGTGGAATCACTCCATTGCAAGCAAGGCAGTATATGAATTTTGTAGCCACCGATTCTAAAATAGCATACCTCCATCTTTGCGAGGGAGCAGCAAGATTAGAAAATGGGGAAATAAGTTCGTCCACTGGGAAATTGATTAGTTACCTGGTAAGTGACTTTTTGAAAGCGCATGAGAGAATGACAAAAAACTGATATTTCGGAACAAGCCATCTCTTCTCGTAGCTTTATGTTTCGCGAAACAGCTTTAGAGTAAAAGCAAAAATAAAGCCGTTGCTTGCTACGGCAACGGCTTTCAAAGAAATTAAAAACGTTTATTCAGGGC
>JAHEZA010000527.1 GCA_023251335.1 Chitinophagaceae bacterium
CCAGGTATTCTATTTGCGTGTAAGTAGCGCCGTTATCAAACGTGGTATGTAAAGAATCTTCGTGTTTAACAAGAATTGCTTTTTGTTCATCTGTAAGAATCGCAAGCATATCGTAATTCTTGGGCCAGCCACCATTGGGTTGCTGATACAATAAAATATTATCCGCAATCTGTCGAACATCTTCAGGATTATAGCGCGGCTGATCTTTTGATGGAACGATTACCTGTTCATGATCCGTGATGTCCATCCAATGATGACGGCTGTCCTGGAAGCCGGAAACATTTTTAATACCAAAATCATTTTGTGCAAAAAGAAAAACAGGCGCTGAAAAAAATAAACCGGCAAACACTACTCTTAATAAATGAATCAAATTATATCGCATTGGTTTTAATTATTGTACACTATTTAATTTCAATTTTTTTACCATTCGAGGTCGTATTATCCACGTGAAGGTCTTCGGCATTTTTTACAAAATATGCTTTTTCTACATTTTCAAAATCACAATTAACGATATAAATATCCTTTACCGGTTTGGCTTCCAGCCCTTCAATATAAATCCCATAGTTGCTTTTTTGACTACGTATATTGCTAACAAATACTCCGCTTAGAGAAGGAGGAAAGTTGCATTTCGCTGCCTTTTCTTTTTCATAAATCATATTTATTTTAACCACAGCTTCCCGAACTTCGCCCACTTTAATATTTCTGAAATAAAAATTCTTCATTACTCCGCCGCGGCAAGCATTTGATTTGATTCTGATCGCGCGTTCCAGATGCGGGCTGTTCATAATACAATTTTGTGCATACACATTTTCTACGCCACCAGAAGTTTCGCTGCCAATTACTACGCCGCCATGACCATCTTTCATATCGCAATCCTGCACGATAATATTTTTTGAAGGCACATTCACGCGGCGTCCATCCTCGTCGCGGCCACTTTTGATCGCAATGCAATCATCGCCATCAGTGAACGAACAATTTTTGATCATTACATCACTGCACGATTCCGGATCGCAGCCATCATTGTTTGGGCCAAGGCTATTTGTGACTATTCCATCCACTGTGATATTTTGTGAAAGCGTCGGATGTATCAACCAGAAAGGTGCGTTAATGAGCGTTACACCCTGGATCAATATATTTTTACAATTATAAAATTCGACCATTGCCGGCCGCATGTAGTGGCCTTTACCAAAAACACGATCGGATACCGGAACTCCTTCCGATGCCATTCGCATTAATTTTGGTTCGTTTTCCGGATCATGTTGTTTGGGCATTCCATCTTTCCATCCAAATCTATTGCTTCCCGTCCAGTTCCACCAATGATCGTTATCTGCCTGGCCGTCTAAAGTTCCCCTCCCGGTTACGGCAATATTCGTTTGTCCATAAGCGTAAACCAGTGGCGAATAATTCATCAGCTCAACACCTTCAAATCGCGTGAGCACCACTGGCAGATAATCATCATCATTGGTACTGAATTTTACCATCGCTTTATCGTCCAAATGCAAATTAACGTTGCTGAGCAGATGTATCGGGCCCTTTACAAAATAGGTGCCTGCAGGAATCAGTACTCTTCCTCCGCCGGCTTTATGACAAGCAGAAATTGCAGATTTTATGGCCGGAAGGCAATCTGTAGCGCCATCAGCTTTTGCTCCATAATCCAAAATAGAAAAATCTTTCCTGGCAAAAGTTGGCGGGACAATTCTTTTTACCAACGCATCGTAATCTTTCCAGCCCCGCTGCATTTCTTTTTGTGCCGAACAACCTACTGTGAAAATTACAAACGACATGGCAATTGCGAAGTATTTTGTTCCAGCAAGATTTTCCATTTTCATAATTATCAATTTTATAATTAGCTTTTCCTTTTATTTTTAATAATCCTATCCTGCAATTCAAGGTTATCTTTTTTAATTCCCTGTAAAACCAATTCTGCAATGTGCCGGGCACCATAGGTATTGAAATGAGTATTGTCATTAATCCCTAAGGGATAGTTAGGATTTTCTCCGGGCGCCAATTGCATAAATAAAAGTTCAGAATTTTTTTCCCCGAACTTCTGAAATAATTCATTACTCATTTGATCCAGATCGATCAACGAAACTTTGTATTTATCCGCAACCTCCCGAACAATTTTTGAATACACCTCGTGCGTTTCGACCGCGTTCCCGGAAGTGTCAAATTTTCTCCTGCTGACAGGCGTTATCAAAACAGGAATGGCTTTTTTGTCTCGCGATTCATCAACAAATTGGATCAGATTTTTCTTGTAATCTTCCGGAGTTGTATATCGGTCAGGATAGCTTTTTGCTTCATCATTATGGCCAAATTGTATAAATACATAATCTCCTTCCTTTAAACTATCAACAACAGGTTGCCAACGATTTTCTGAAATAAAAGTCCGGGTGCTTCGTCCGCCGCGCGCCTCGTTTTTAATGGTAACAGATGAATCAAAATATTCCGCGAATGGCATTCCCCAGCCTGTTAGCGGGAATCTTGAAGAATCATATTGACACATCGTGGAATCACCAATCATCCATATCGTTACACGTTTTTTTACCGGAAGCGTGAAAGACAACAATGCCAGTAAACCAACAAATAATCCATATTTTAATTTAAGCTCTGTCACATTATTTAAGTTATTTAATCACTATTGTCCGACTAACTCAATGAAAACCGCACGGTATTGGCCTCACCCCCAACCCCCTCTCCGAAGGAGAGGGGCCGTGAAACTTAATACCAGCAAGTGTTTCATTGGAATTCA
>JAHEZA010000528.1 GCA_023251335.1 Chitinophagaceae bacterium
ATATTCCTGGAAAATATATAGTAGAACTACAAGGAATTTCATCCAACGGCGATGCAGGAAGTGATGATTTTATTTTGAATGTAGGAAAATAGGAATTCCCCTTTTTTGTTCGTTTACTGTCTTCGAAAATAAAAGAAATTACCACTCTCTTACTACCTGGCCATTTAATATTTGCATGATAAAAAGATGCTTGTTCTCATAATAGTCGGGAACCGTACTGGCCTTGTCATGAAATACCGGTTGAAAATTAAAATCATGGAACGGCGCGAAGGTAGTATCATTCATATGTTGTAGAAAATCATTCGGATGATTTATCAGGATAGAAATAAAATCGTAAGCGGCCTCAAAACCTTTTTCTGCCATGTCGCTGGGACTTATCCGGTACTTCTGAAAATATTTATCGCTAATGTACCTGGATAAGGCATTGCCTTTTACCTCGTAGTGCGGTGTGGTATAGCGTATCGGAAAATCAGTGTAAGCATCTTTTTGATAAAATCCATTAAAGCCGTCCCAATTAGGCATCCCGATTAAAATCAGGGGCTTCCTTTTTTGAAGAGGAAAGCACGCATCTGCCAATTTTTGAGAAAAAGTTTTATTGAGACTTGCTCCAATAATCACAATAGGTTTTGTTGTATCCACCAAATATCTTAATCCATCCGGAGAAATAGAACTATCCAACATGATGGTTTTGATTTTTAGAAGTTGGTGACCATCTTTGAAATTAATCTCTCTGAAATAATTATCAATCCGGTTATCATTTTTCTTTTTTACAAGATAAATATTATCAGCGCCATGTTTTTGCAGGAGGTAACTGAAGATACTTTCACAATGGGCTTTCAGCGTTGAGTTCGCAATATAGAGAAATGGATTTTGTCTTACGCCGCCATCATTGGGGTAAGTAGCAGAAACAAATGGAATACTTCGCTGGGCCGCAAACTGCGACAGCAAACTGTATTCAGGCTCCTTCACCGATCCGATGATCAAATCAAGATTGTCCAATTTACCATTTTTAAGAAGCCAGAGAAGCGGCTTCCTGGCAGATTTAGAATCATAAATAAACGCCTCTACGTGTTTACCATTTGTAATGAGTGTATCCAAAGCGAGTTCCGCGCCTTGTACAAAATCGGTTCCGGCAATTGTAAAAGCAGGAATTGATGTTTCGGACCGTAACACGTTTCCAGCAAAAACTGAATCAAGATACAACGGAGCAACGATGGCAACCCTATATGTTTTTTGTACCACGGTATCTTTACGCAGATGATTCGTGGTATCATAAGGATTATGAAAAGTGGTATCATTTACCTGCGCATGCAATTGTTGAAAGCCGGAAAAAATAACAAGAATCGTAAAGGATAAAATACATTTTAATAGAATCTTTTTTGCAGCGAAATTTTTCTTCATTTCTTATTACTGATTACTTATTACTAATTACTTTTTTTCTATTGCTTTTACCCGTTATTTTTTCCTATGACTAACTACTAATACTTTTCACTTATTATTCTCCCCTACTCCCACTCAATCGTAGCTGGCGGCTTACTACTGATATCATATACAACGCGGTTAATTCCTTTTATATTATTTATGATCTCATTAGATACATAAGCCAGGAAATCATAGGGAAGATGCGCCCAGTCTGCCGTCATGCCATCTACAGAAGTTACCGCGCGCAGCGCAACTGTAAATTCATAAGTTCGTTCATCTCCCATTACTCCCACACTTTTCACAGGTAACAAGATAGCACCTGCCTGCCAAACGGTTGCATACAAATCAAATTTTTTCAAAGCTTTAATATATACATCATCTGCTTTTTGCAATAATTTCACTTTCTCTTCCGTCACTTCTCCCAATATTCTTATAGCCAATCCGGGCCCGGGAAAAGGATGGCGGTTAAGTAGTTCCGGCGGCAATCCAAGCTCAGCCCCTACCCTTCTTACCTCATCTTTGAATAAAGACCGAAGTGGTTCTATTAATTTTAATTTCATGCGAGCCGGAAGGCCGCCCACATTGTGGTGCGACTTAATTGTGACTGACGGGCCATGAACAGAAACCGATTCGATCACATCAGGATAAATGGTTCCCTGTCCGAGGAAATCAATATTCTCTATCTTGTGCGCTTCCTGGTCAAATATCTCGATAAAGCTGTTGCCGATGGCTTTTCGTTTTTCTTCAGGATCCACCTTTCCGGCCAGCTTTGCATAGAAATGATCTTTGGCATCAACACCTTTTATATTCAGGCCAATTTTTTCGCAGGAAGCAATCACTTGTTCAAATTCATCTTTACGAAGCACGCCGTTATCAACAAAAATTCCATAGAGATTTTTGCCGATCGCCCGATAAATCAGCGTAGCGGCCACAGTAGAATCTACACCACCGCTTAATGCCATAATTACTTTCTTATCACCAATGGTTTTTTTTATTTCAGCAACCGTATCATTGATAAAATGCGCAGGAGTCCAATCCCTGCTGCATTTGCAGATGTTTACCAAAAAATTGCTGATTATTTTTTTGCCTTCGGCAGAATGATACACTTCGGGGTGAAACTGTAAACCAAAAATCGGATTATTTGTTTGTTTACTGCTAAATGCTGCGACGGGAATATTGTGCGTGCTTGCAGAAACGGAAAACTTTTCAGGAAGTTTTTTGATGGTATCGCTGTGGCTCATCCACACATCGGAATCATTTTTCACATCCTTCAAAAGTTCGTCTGCAATTTGAATCTGGAGTTTCGATCTTCCGTATTCTCTC
>JAHEZA010000076.1 GCA_023251335.1 Chitinophagaceae bacterium
CAGCGTGATAAAACCCGGCAGCGCTACATTATTGCCGGAAAAAAAATTAGCTGCCCCGGTAAAGAATGCCCAATTTATTTTTGACCCCAATGAAGCGCAAAATGTGGTGATGGTGCTTAACAAAGTAGATCCGGTATATGGCAGCGAAGCGCGAAACGCCTTTAACCGCTATAACGGCCAAAGTGTTGCTACGAACCAACTTACCATCACAAAAGACACCTTAGACAGTGAACGAACTTTATTGGTATTTTCTCAATTTATAGATGCGGATGAAGCGATCAAATACCGCGACAAATTAAAGCACGATGCACCGACAGAAATATCATGGTTGCCGGCTCAGAAATATTCATTTTACATTATTTCTGATGCCAATCTTGAATTGCTGAAAAAGAATAAAAACCTACAGAGCTATCTTGATTTATTAAACAAAAAATATCCAGGTAAATTTTAATTTTTTCATAAGAAGGATTTGAATAGATTTCCGGATTTTAAAGAAAGTAACATGCAAAAAAAACCTGTCAAGAAAGGAAGTAAAGAACCAGGAATAAAAAACAACGTAAAAATATTATGGACAGTAGTGGCTGTCGGGCTTGCATCGTTCATAGTTATATTTGCAGCGGCGTACTTTGGCGTCTTTGGCAAATTGCCATCTCTCCAACAATTAGAAAATCCACAGGCAAATCTTGCAACGGAAATTTATGCTGATGATGGAAAAACGCTGATGGGGAAAATATATACTGAAAACAGAGTACAGGTAGATTACAGCAATATTTCAAAGAGCGTGATAGACGCATTGATTTCTACAGAGGACATCCGTTTTTACGAGCATTCAGGTATTGACCCGATCGCATTAGGCCGCGCGTTGAAAGGGTTTGGCGGCCAGGGAGGCGCCAGCACGATCACCCAGCAGCTTGCAAAAAGTATTTTACACCAGTCAAACGACGTCTTCATTTTAAAAAGAGCGATAGATAAATTAAAGGAATGGATTGTGGCGCTTAAACTGGAACGCAATTTCACCAAGCAGGAAATTATCGCGCTCTATCTCAATCGTGTATCCTGGTTAAATGTGTATGGTATCAGAAATGCTTCGTTGGTTTATTTTCAAAAAGAACCCTCCAAACTTACCCCGGATGAATCGGCATTGTTGGTAGGGATGCTCAGCGGCCCCGGCAAGTACGACCCAAGAAGGCACGCCGACGCAGCACTTGCAAGAAGGAACCTGGTGCTGGACAGAATGGTTACTAACAATGTACTTCCTGAGTCGAAGGCCGCTACGTTAAAGAAGAAACCATTAGGTATTCATTATAAAAAGGTAGATGAGAGCACCGGCATAGCACCTTATTTCCGGGCTGTTCTTACCAAAAGATTGTTGGATTGGTGCAGCACGCATAAGGATCCAAAAACAGGAGAAAATTACGATCTCTATCGCGATGGGCTAAAAATTTATACCACCATTGATCCTAAGATGCAGTTGTACGCTGAAGAAGCGGTGATAAAACACATGACGGCTATGCAAAAAATTTTTAAGGCACAGTTGGGTAAAAATGTGTGGAAAGGCCATGAAGATATTTTGAACCGGGCTATGAAAGAAAGTGAACGCTGGAAGAACATGAAGTCAGATGGGGCTACCGTTGAAGAAATTAAAAAGTCATTTTCCATTCCTGTAAAAATGAAAGTATTTGCCTGGAACAAGAATCGTGAAAAAGATACCGTGATGACCCCGCTTGATTCTATTAAATATTCCAAAGAGATGATGCAGACTGCTTTTTGTGCGATGGATCCCATTTCCGGCGATATAAAGGCATGGGTAGGCGGCATAGATTTTAAATGGTTCAAATACGATCATGTCACTACCAACAGGCAGGTTGGGTCGACCTTTAAACCAATTCTTTACACATTGGCTTTAACAGATGCGGGCCTTACTCCTGAGAGCCATCTTGGCGACACGAGTATAACGCTGGCGCACAAAACGATAAGCGGACCTGGCGGAACAATGGCTTATTGTCTTGCAAAATCGATCAACGTAGCGGCTTATGAATTAATGAGTCGCATCGGGCCGCAAAAGACAGCTGAGTTTGCCCGGCGTTGTGGTATTACAAGTGATATTCCTATTGTTCCCTCCATTGCCTTAGGCTCCGCAGACATTCAATTGATAGAAATGATGAGAGCCTATACCATGTTTCCAAACCGGGGATTTAATACAGAGCCTGTTTATTTAAGTAAAATTGAAGACAGAAATGGGAATGTATTAGAATCGTTTCAGCCAGAAGTAAAACAAGTAATTAGCGAATCAGACGCCTACACGATGTACCGGATGATGCAGGGCGTAGTGGATTATGGAACCGGCGGGTCTATGCGTTGGAAATATGGAATTACGAGTCCGATGGGAGCTAAAACCGGAACTACCAATGATAATACAGACGGATGGTTTATGGGATATACGCCCCAATTGCTGGCAGGCGTTTGGGTAGGTTGTGATGATCCGTTTTTACATATACCGAAACACGGTACTGCAGGAGGAAGCGCCATGGCCATGCCTGAATGGGCCTATTTTATGCAGAAAGTTTATGCGGATAAATCGTTGAACATTGATCCTAAAGCACAATTTGAAATCCCTTCTGAATTAAACAATAATCCAATCTATGCTGATCAGAATTTTAACGTGATAGGCCAGGAAGGAAAGGGAATAGACTCTGCAGACGTGCAGGGTAATGGTGATGCATCAGACTACGGTGTTCCCGTAGATGTACCTGTCGAATCAGACTTCAGTAAAGATAATTCCAAGGACAAAAATACCCAAATGGCAGAACCGAAAGCCGTTATGGGACCAATGAATTATAATCCGGACAAGAAAGACTCTACAAAAAAAGATAAAGAAAAAAATAAAAAACCAGCAGGCAAGGGGAATAAAGAGAGCAACGATTATTAAGAGTTGTATCACCCAAATAAGAAAAAAACCCTTAAAAAAATAAGCGCGGACGAATGCAAACAGTAAACCTATATTTGCAAAAAAAATTATTTACATGAAAAAAATAACACTTTTATTCTCCGCGGCTATTGGTTTTTCAGTGGCGGCAATGGCGCAATCGAACGGATCGTTGCAACTAACCAAAGGCCAGAAATATCTCGTTGAAAATAAGCTAACCACCACCAGTTCTACCCAGGTGCAGGGACAGGCGATGGAATCAAACGCAAATATTTCCACTGTTTATAATATTGAGGTAAAAGATATGGCCAGCAATAAGATAAACTTGTCCAATACTATTTCCAACCTTAAAATGAACATGACCATGATGGGTCAGAATATTAACTTCGACTCAGATAGTACAGACGATATGAACGGGGAAATTGGAAGCACACTGAAAGATTATATCAATCAGCCAAAAGGAGTGGTGATTGATCATTCAGGACATTTCATCGCATCAACAGATACATCTGCCACGTCCGGCTTCGCCCAACAAATGGATTTTGACGCTTCCGGATATGGCGCAGAGATGGCATTTCTTGCCTTACCTAAAAATGCAAAAGCCGGGGATTCCTGGACGGACAATTATTCCGGCGACAGTACAATTAAAAAATCTACTACTTATACCATTAAGGATATTACGGGTAATATAGCCACTGTTTCTTTGGCAGGAACTGTTACAACACAAAAAACAATGGAGCAAAATGGAATGGAAATTAGTACAAAAACTACGGGCAAATTTTCCGGCGAAGAAAAAGTAAATACAAAAACCGGAGTGATCGAATCTGGAAGTTCTACGATTGATTCCGCAGGTACCGTAACCGCGATGGGACAGGATTTTCCAACCACTACCAAGATAACTTCTACCACCACGGTAAAAGCATTATAAAAAAATTAGTTTTATAGAAAGGCCCCGCACTGCGGGGTTTTTCGTTTTAAGAAGGTAATCCCGGAATTTTGTTACCCGCTATTTTTAATCCTGAAATATGAAGGAATAAAAGTTAATTATTCAAGAATTAAAATAACATAGAAGCTATTTTCAATTTTTAAATTATATCTTTGCGGCTAATTTTAATAAACAATACAATAAAATGGACAACAAAAACACAGGAACCGTTAAATTTTTCAATGCAGAAAAAGGATTCGGTTTTATCAAACACGATGATTCTTCCAAAGAAACATTTGTGCATGCAAGCGGATTAATTGATGAAATTAAAGAAAACGACAAAGTGGAATTTGACTTGCAAAATGGCAAAAAAGGAATGAATGCCGTTAATGTGAAATTAATCGGCTAATAATCGATATTTCAATGCAAAGGGCAACCGGTGGTTGCCCTTTTTTTATGAGATGAATTTCTGATTGCTGTGAGTTGTTCTGAGTGGACAGTAAACAACAGCTTGTCCTATTATCAAAGAGCTTGCTGCTTGATTTGCAGAATTATCAGCAGTCCAGAATACAGTAAACCGACAAATACAGGAAATTCCTGTTTCTTAAATTACAACAAAATGCTTATACGAAGATGACAACTTCTTCCTTTTTCCTGAGTTGCAAACTACTGGACTACATCTCTTTAATATCTGAACATTCCAAGTTGTAGTCGCTTGCACAAATAGAACTGCATGCTTAAATATCCTTATCCGGTATTAAGAATTCTTTAGGCTTATTTTGCCTGATACTATGAATGGATATTGATAGTATTAAATTTTATTCGATAGCAGCCATTTTACTGTGAGCCAGGAATAGCAGCAACACTAATAGCTGCCGGCGTTATTGTTTTCGGAATAAAACTGCGGTCCACAAGTTCATCTATAGGTATTTGTTTTTTAAGGTAGCCAAGTTTTATACCCATTTCTTCAATACCCTTTAGGTCTTCATCCGTGGGATTAAGGCCTACATATTTTACACGTTCAGGATAAGAAGTAAGCACATAATTCAGCACCTTTTCGTCCTGGTGAAAATATGGAGCCACAAGTTTTGCAGCTTCGGCCCGGTGTGTTTCTGCCCAAAGGCCTGAGGCCGCTATACCGTTCACCAAATCTTTCACTACATCAGGATTGCTTTTTATCAGGTCTTCATGCACCACCAATGCACAGGAAATAAAATTGGGCCATATATCCCTGGAATAGTAAAGGATACGCCCTGTGCCATCAAGCTCTGCTTTGGCGCAAAAAGGTTCGCCTACAAAATAAGCATCAATAGCGCCGGCTGCCAGCGATGTAGGCATATCAGGCGGAGGAAGAATAATAAAAGTTATATCGTCGGGCTTCATGCCATAATCTTCCATCAGCTTATTAATAACAAAATTCTGGTTGCTGAAAAAACTAGGCAATGCAACTTTCTTCCCCTTCAAATCACGCAGGGTTCTTACACTGCTTTTTTTTGCTACAACGATTTCAGAACCATCGCGGTGGCCGAGATAGCAAATCTTTACAGGCACCCCTTGCTCCCGAAGTTTTATGGCCAGCGGCACAATCATAAACGATGCCTGTATTTGCTTTGCTTCCATGGCGCTTACAACGGTTGGAAAATCTGAAAAAAGCCTTGAATTAAAATTGGTACTGGTTTGTGTATTTTTAGAAGCAAAATCTGTAACAGGGCAGGTAAGATGACACGTTACCGGAAGAAACCCAATGGTAAGTTCACGCGTAGCTTTTTTATTGCCCCCTTCATGAATTATGTCGGCTGAGCTTCCGGTTGCCACATAGTTCCAGGGCCGGAAACGAAGAAGCGCAATGCAGATAATAGCTAACACTGCTATTACAATAAGTCGTGTTGCTTTTGATTTCATAAATAATTATTTTATTGAACAATTTATTTTAAAGCTAATAAAGCCGTGATCTGTTATTTTGAAAAACACCGTAAGGAGACGCCGTGCAAAATGTTTTTAAATATTTCAACCTATTGTTGTCCGACTAAAAATAAACAATTCTTATGAAACGCTTGCTGACATTAACTTTCACGGCCCCTCTCCATCGGAGAGGGGGTTGGGGGTGAGGTCAATACCAGCGCGAGTTTTCATCGGGTTACTCGGACAATAGTAATTCAAACATCTCTTTTATTCAAAATTATACCAGTTTAATCAAACAATATTTTCTTTCAATATACCCAGCCTTTCCAGTATTTCCTTCATGGCATTAATAACTTCATTATCGGTTAGATCTCTCGGCTTCGGCGCACTGATTTGTAATTCCTGCAATATAGTTGTTGGCCGTTTCGACAGCACCAACACCCTGTCTGCTAACTGGGCTGCTTCTTCAATATCATGTGTAACAAAAACAACCGTACGCGGCCTTTTTTCAAGCAGACGGACAAGTTCATATCGCATACGCAATCTTGTTTGGTAATCCAGCGCAGAAAAAGGTTCATCCATTAATAATATATCGGAATCGCCGGCAAGCGCCCTTGCCAGTTCTGCACGCTGGCGCATGCCTCCTGATAATTCATGCGGATAATGATTTTTAAAATCTTCGAGGTGAATCAGGTCAAAAAGGGATTGCAATTCTTTTTCACGCTGTACAGCATCTTTTAAAGATCGCAGGCCCATGCTAATGTTTTCCGAAACCGTTAGCCAGGGAAAAAGGCCATCCTGCTGGTAAACTGTTCTTACAACACCCTCTCTTGATATAACACCCAGGCCGGGTTTTATATGGCCGGAAAGCAAATTTAATATGGTTGTTTTGCCGCAGCCTGATGGCCCTACTATCACAACAAACTCCCCTGAATGTACAGTGAGGTTGAGATGTTGAAGCACAGGCATTGCTCCGTAACTTAAAGAAACATTTTGCAATAAAAGCCTGTGAGCATATTTTTTATCTTTCATAACCCCAGCGAACTTTTGGTATTTTTGAAAATTGCAACAAAAAGCGGTCAATGCCCATTCCAAGCAGGCCTATAACAATCATGTAGCAGGCGGCAGAATCAAGCCTTAAACCATTCCTCGCTTCCCATATTCCATAGCCTAAACCATCCTGGCAACCTACCATTTCTGCTGCCACAATTACTATCCACGAAATACCATAGCTGACACGTAATGCGGTAATAATTTGTGGAAGCACGGCCGGAAAAGTCACTTTGGTAATTAATTCAAAACCTTTATAATTATAATCTTTTGCCACCCTGAAATAAATGGCGGGAATAGTAGCCACCGCAGACATGACGGCCAGCGCCAATGGAAAAAAAGTGGCCATAAATATTAGAAAAACAGCCGGCTTGTCACCTATGTGAAACCATAGTATTGCAAACGGTATCCATGCAAGCGGCGAAAGAAAACGGGCAAAATTAAGCAAAGGCAAAAAGGCCTGCCTTGCAGTGATATGCTGGCCCAGCCATAGCCCAACCGGGATACCCAACACTGCGGACAGAATGAAACCAACAGCTACCCTCCATAATGAAGCCACCATATCGTTCAATAAATTGCCCGACATTATATCCTCCCGGAAGCTTTTTACCACTGCGCCTGGCGATGGCATAGCATAAGAAGGAAAAATATTAAAATGAACCAGGCAATACCAGATAAGTATGATAATAAAAAAAACAATTACAGGTAATACAAAAACACGCCAGCGGTTACCTTTATAAGTTGCTGCCTGCTTTTTTTTAACAGATGCAAGTGTTTCTTCAGCATTAAATGACGCCATAAATTTTATGTTGTAAAAGATTTTTAAATGATGCTAAAATCACGGACTATTACAATATTAGGTAATCTTTATAAATAATGTATTGTATAGGCGGAAAAATGCTTAAATCAAACTATTAATAGCAAACCCGCCAATGCGGCTTTCATAAAATTTTACTGATAAATATTTATATCCTTCGGGAAAGCATAGGAGTTGACGCTTTCATTCACCAGAATATAGCAGAAGAAGAAATATTGGGATTTCTATTTTTTGTTTGAGGATAACATAAAAGCATAAACGAAAATGATTTTGAAAGTTTTTTTACAGCAAACGAACTAATAATCAGGATTTCTATTTGCCATAGTTGCAAACATACATAGCACGGCGCAAGCATAGCCGACACACAATACCTTTGCTACAAAGCTTGCGCCATACAACTTCTTTTGCATGCTTTGACTAATGAGGGCATTTAATCAATTCTTTTGTCTCCCACCAGATATTGCAAGCTATCTATTATTATGTCATTATGCCTTTCATCTTTTAAGAACCGGTTGTCACTCATGAATTGTAACTGTAAAATATGGTGTTGCATGAATAATAAATTCCGGATTCATTACACCGGTGTAGGCAAATTAAAAATCAAATTCTTTATGCATTGTTGTCGTTGCTCCGAGACCAGACGACGACGCTCACATCCTGAATGTTTTGCAACCTTCGTGGGTGTTCAACAAAAATCCGCTATTACTATTTACTCTTTTCAAATTCCCTCCTGATAATATTTAACGCCCCGCCTGCTTTATACCATTCTATCTGCTGTTCGTTGTAGGTGTGATTTACCGGGAAAAATTCTGTAGTGCCATCTGAA
>JAHEZA010000529.1 GCA_023251335.1 Chitinophagaceae bacterium
GTGAATTCAGGAAATGCCTGCCATAAGCACGTGATCAAACCCGCTAAATTCGGAGTGGCAAATGAAGTTCCGTTTCCGGCAATTATCGGTCCGGTAGTGGAAGATACGAAAGTTCCCTCGCCCACTGAAGCTGCTACCGGCTCTACTCTTCCATCACTGGAAGGGCCGTAGCTGCTAAATGCAGCCGGTTCGCCTAAACTGTTTACAGCACCTACACTGATAATACTATCAGCATCGGCAGGAGTTATAATAAAATGCCAGGTATCATTTCCTTCATTACCGGCAGCAGCTAAAACGATCATTCCTTTTCTCGCGGCCATGGTTGCTTCCCTGGCTATTAATGTCGTATGCCCGTTCATATCCGAATACGAATAATTAAAGACAGGATTATCAAAAGTGTTGTACCCGAGCGAAGTGGTTATCACATCTGCGCCTGCGCTGTCTGCCCGCTCTGCAGCGGCTGCCCAATATTGTTCTTCAACCGGCGACTCTGAATCCACATCTTCAGAACGATACAATAAAAAATTAGCATTGGGGCAGGTGCCTACTAATTGCCCGGAAATATTTCCCCCGATAATGGAAAAACACATCATGCCATGATAATGATCTTCATTTACGCTTGTTTCGTTATTTACAAAATCGTATGTCTCAACTACCTGGCGGCGCAGATTCACACTGTCAAATGCGGGTAATGACTGATAATGATAAAAGCCTGCGTCCAGTATGGCAATCAACATTCCTTCGCCATGAAATCCTTTGTTGTGAAGATATTCGCCCTTATGGATATGAACCTGGTCAAATGCATCTCCGTAGGAATAATAATCGCCTGAAACATGCCGTGGAGACAATGGCGAATTAATATCGCTGCTTCGTTCACTAAATTTATTTTTTGTGATGGAATCCTCCCATTTGTTTCTTAAAACTAATTTAGAATTGGCTGTTCGTTTTAACGGTCGCGTGGCAACTACAAAAGGAAAACGATTGATTTTGTCAATAGCCGATGAATCAGTGGTAGCGATGCAAACCTGGTTCAGCCATTTTGATTGGTCAAGAATCACAACGTTCCCCGATAAACGGATGCTGTCGATATATTGCGGTGATACCGGTAAATCGGTTTCGTCTATGGGTATATGTTGCTTTGACCTTCTTGAGACAGATCTTGCTGATAAAAATTTTGTTGGATCATCAACTGAGTAGGGGGTTCCTGCTTTGTCTTTCAATTTTACAACGTAGCGTGTAAACTGTGCGGAACTATTTTGAGAGAGAAAAACAATAAAGACGATAACAAAGGTTATTTTTCTCATACAAATCGCAAATAATCTTTTTGTGGATTTTATTGTAATAATTGGGACACGTTAATCGTGATCTATGATACTCATCGTTACTCCAAAACCTGTATAGCCGGGACTTATAGATTGAGGGCTCTGATATTCCCAATGTAGAAATTCGCGATAAATCAGACCAATTCCTTTTCCGTATTTCTCCATCGAGAATGTCTTTTCAGCATATTGGGTAGAAGGATTCGACGGATCTTGCCCGTCAAACTGATCAACTTCATTCACCTTCACTGTGCTATCTATCATAACGCCATTGATAGTAAGTGGCATGCCCACACTGTCATAAGTGTAATCCCATCCGCTCATAAACTGGCGATCAGAAAATTGATACCCAGGAAAAGTATTGTCTGGTAAATAACTATTGCCGTTCCATGAAAAATCCTGGCTTACGGGCAGTGATAATTTTATGAACCGGAGATTATTCTCAACATATTCAATAGTATTCCTCGTCGGCACCGCCATAAATACATTATTGGGTGTCCATGCCTGGGTAGAATCTTTTCTCAGGTAACGTATTATCCGAAATGCCGGGCGTCCCAGGTTGTCGGTGATCTCCCCATCAACTATATCCTTTGCCTGGTAATGTATGGCTACAAGATCCGAGAAGTTTGAACCGAAATTGACAAACACGAGGCTGTCGAGATTGTAAGTAATCGATTTGCCGACTTCCAGCGGAAAATAATCACTCACAGGATCGGAACTGAAATCGGATTCCACTTTTTTGCATGATGTAAACATCAAACCCACAAAACATAAGCATATTAGATATTTCAGCATAGAACGTATTAAAGTGTTGCGAACCACCGGGTTTTTTTATTGATTGTTTTTATTGTTCGGGGCAGGCAATAGTAAACAAACAATTATTCGATTTTTTTATTTAATTTCTCTGAATAACGCCTCCTCCAATTACATCATCGCCTTCATAAAAAACAGCACTTTGTCCGGGCGCTATTCCCTTTACATTGTCATAAAAACGGACTTTTACGCCGTTTTCGTATGTGTAGAGATTAGAAAGCGCACCTTTATCTTTATACCTGATCTTCGTCAATGCTTCCATGCCATCTGAGACGCCATCATATTTTATCCAGTTCAGCCCTTTTACCATCATCTCGCTTCCCTTTAGGTCTTCTTCATCGCCCAGCACAATCGTGTTAGTTTCAGGAATTATTTTTGTTACGAACGCAGGCTTGCCCAACGCGATATCCAACCCTTTTCTCTGGCCAACCGTATAGAAAGGATAGCCTTTATGAGGCCCCAGAATCTTTCCGGTTTTATCCACAAAAAAGCCTCCGGAAACACTTTCTTCCAGACCTTCCACTTTTCTTTTTAGAAAGCCACGGTAATCATTATCAGGCACAAAACAGATTTCGTAGCTTTCATTCTTCTTAGCCAGTTCGGGATA
>JAHEZA010000530.1 GCA_023251335.1 Chitinophagaceae bacterium
CCTCTTCCATTTTTTGAATTTGCTTATTAAACAGAATAACTTTGCGCTGATGAAAAACGATGATTGATACGATAGCGATGGCCATGAAAAACATTCCTATGGTGCCAATAACCATGATTCCTGTTATGCCCAAACCTTTAATTTGTAGCAGCAGCATTAAGCTATGGTAGTTAATTTTTTGCATGAATCAAAAAGTCATCGCCCAAATCAGGGAAATGATCCCGTTTATTAGCAGGGTAATTTACGGATTTTTCTGTTTTCATGGTCATAGCTACACATAACAACAGATTTTTCATAATATTAAATGAAATATTTATGATAAAATATATTTTTTGGAATTCATGACTTTTTAACATCCTATCGGTGAAAAGATAAAGAAAAAAAGTGCCGGAGAAATAAAGAAGAAAGGTTATTATAACCCAAAAGTCGAACGTAGAATAAATTAGCAAACTGTTGGCTCCTTTCACTTGCGAAAGTAGGTAATAGGCACATAATAAAATAACAATAATAGTTTCAATTCCAATAGACAGAGAATCAAAGTCTTGCCGCGTATTGTAAAAAAAATAATCTATTGTGGCAAAGATTACAAAAAAAGCCCAAAGGAATGGAATAAGTCGTTTTATTAGATTGTTTGGAATTATTAAATAAATAAAATAGCAAAAGAAAGAATATTCAATTATGGTGACAGAATGTAACAAATAAAGAAAACTTTCACTTCTTACTAATTGCAAATAAAAACTCAAGGCTTGATTGACAATACAATAAAGTATGTAAAATAAAATTACCCTTAGCGTTTTTTGATGACTATTTAACTTAAATAGAAAAAAAAATACTAAGGGTAGTAATGGAAAAAAAATGCCGATATATAATAACATCTTCAAAATCGCAGTTAAATTTACTTTCAAATATAACTACATATTTTAAATTTTAGTGTGTTACTATCGTAACATAAGCCAATAATTATTTCCTATCCTCCAAGTAAGGTCCAGTCAATTATAATTCTATCAGCTACGATACCATCGTATTTTTCAATATCGCCGGTATTTGTAACTGCAGAATAAGAAAGGATGTCTTTCCCTTCAGCATCCACACCAGTGTAAACTAAATGCTCTTCATTATTCTCTGAAAGACATTTACGGAAGTTGATTCCAACACATCCTGGTTGATTCAAAATCTGGTCAATAATGTTGCGGCCAATGTAATAGCCGGGAGTTGCATCCGGGTTAGCGTCTCTGAAGTTTTGTACCAATTGGGAACCTTCTGCTAATCCGATGTTTTCGCCTACTTCAGCGAGTGTTTTGGTTTTGCTTGCATTTTGTGTCATACTTGTAGTTTTGTGGTTAAAAAATAAATTTGATCCCAGAATCTCACAGCAACTTCGGATAAAGAAGAGTTCTGAACAATATGTTAATTTTTAAACAAAAGAATTAAATTGTGGTAAAATGCAATGCAGTAATGATTTTTAAGCAGATAAGACGGTTATTAGACTTTAGAAAAAAAGGTAAATATACGATGTAAATGTAGTAAAATTACTATTGAGATAGTCGCTTCAATTTGATTACTATTTTTATACTTTTTTGAATACACCGGAAAAACAAGATGTATTACCTGCCATGGGAATTAAAGTGAAGGGAGAACCTGCTTTTGAGCAAAGCTTGTAAAAAATGAAATTCGCTGTGGTTGCGTCATGGCCGAGACATTGCTTTTATTTTTCGCAAATTTTAAAAATGGCGAAAAATTGGTTTTAGGCTATTGGTAAATGAATTAATATTTAATGCATTCAAATTTAGCAATTATATCGGGTTATTTCATATAGCATTTTTTCGCATTTTATGGAACAGAAGAAATACACAGATTGCGGTCAAAATGCAAAATTTATAACGGAAAATTACGTGGATCAAAACAGTAAAATTACTATAGATTATTTATTGATAAAGATCAATTCTTCAGGGTAAAAGAGGAAAATTCAGTAATATCGTAATGGGTTAATCGTTATTGTTCATATATTTACTATTCCTAAGATAAAATTCAATGCCTCTAACTACTTCCATTAAAATCGCTATTGCGGATGACCATAAAATTTTCAGGGACGGAATTAAGATTGCACTTGCTCCGAGGGCGGACTTAAAAATGTTGTGGGAGGCAGAAGATGGGAAGGACCTTTTGCATAAAATGACCATAAAAAAGCCTGATTTGCTATTGATGGACATCAGGATGCCTGAAATTGACGGAATTAATGCGATAGAACTGCTTCGTAAGGAGTATGAAGATTTAAAAATCATCGTTCTCTCCATGTATGATGATCAGCAAATGATCAGTAAAATGATGGAAATGGGAGCTAACGCTTATTTAACCAAGACAACTGATCCAGATGAAATATACGAGGCGATACTTACCTGCATGAACGAAGAATTTTATTTTAATCAGTTAGTGAATAAAGCGGTAATGTGCAAGTTGATGCATAAAAAAGGTGTGCACAGGCATTATGGTAGCGAGACACCCGTAAATTTCAGTGAAAAAGAACTAAAAATATTGCAATTGATTGGGGAAGACAAAACCACCGAAGAAATATCAAAAATAGTTTTTTTAAGCCCGCGTACCATCGAAAGTATTCGGCAAAATATGAAAAACAAGGTGGGCGCCAAAACAATTGGCGGTTTGATAATGTATGGCATGCGCAACAAAATAATTGAATAGAATTCCTATCTTTCTATTAAGAGATCGTTCCACTGT
>JAHEZA010000077.1 GCA_023251335.1 Chitinophagaceae bacterium
GTCCTGAATTTCTTTTAGAATAGTTTTCGATTTATCAACATTGCAAAAATCAGACACCAAACCGATATGAGAGTTTAGTTCATCCACGGTACCGTAAGCTTCAATACGCAGATCACTTTTTAAAACTTTGGTACCACCGATAAGGCTGGTTTTTCCGGCATCTCCCGTTTTTGTGTAAATTTTCATCGCCATGATGCTATCTTTTATTGTGGTTATAAAATAATTTTTGAGGTCATAAAAGTACGATGGAAAGGCCGAATGGAAAACGGACTAACTACTGACATCGGTAAGAATATCTTTTTAATGCTTCGTTCTTTGGTTAAAAATCGAAGAAATTTTTTTAAATGATATTTCTTCAAAATGAGAAATTACTAGATCCGCTTCGCTGTAATCCTGGTCTTTTGAATTAGCGCTTTGGTACCCCACACAAAAAATATGTGCGGCCTTCGCTGCTTTTATTCCGTTGGTAGCATCTTCTATTACTATGCATTCAGTAGCGTTTTGTCCTGAGACTTTAGCGGCCTTAATAAAAATTTCCGGATGCGGTTTGGAATCTTTTAAATCTGCGCCGCTTAGTTTGGCTACAAAATATTTATCGAGATCAAACCGGCTGAAGATGCGGTTAATATTGTCCATAGAAGCCGAAGAAGCCAGCACCATTTTCAGCCCGTGATCGTAATAATCTTTTATTAAGGGCAGTACGCCATCCAGCAATGCGAGGTTATGATCATTTTCAAAAATTCTTTCAAAATGTTTTCTTTTTAATGCCATCAATGCATCAGGTGTTTGGGAAAGTTGAAAATGCGTGCAGAGCTCCTTGCAAATAGCAAGTGTTGCCTTGCCGGTAAAACTTCCAAAAAGAGTGTCATCCACTTCAATACATACTTCCACGAATGTTTTTAAATATGATTTTTTATGAAGAGGTTCGGAATCTACTATGACACCATCCATATCAAATATCACTGCTTTCAGCATTGCTTTTTTTGTGAAGATAGGAAGCTGTATAATTTTTTCAAACTAATATATGATTACCAGGCGATGAGGTTTCAATTCTAACCAAAGAAATTGCAGCAAAAAACGTTTGGTAAAAAAAATAATATTTCTACTCCCCGTCTTCTTTTATTCCCCACCTGTTTTTCAATTCCTTCATTTCATTTTCGCGGAAACGTGGTTTTTGATAATGGCCTTTTTCTTTTTTCTGCCTGAATGCCTCGTATAACGTTACCGCGCACGCGACTGAAATATTTAGGGATTTAATGATGCCAACCTGCGGAATAATAAAATCGCCATCGGTATATTTTCTTATTTCATCGCTGACTCCAAAGGTTTCGTTTCCAAAAACAAGCGCGATGGATTCTGATAAGTTCATGTTATACAATTGTAAAGAACCATCGCCCAGGTATGAGGCATATATTTTCTCGTATTTTTTTCTGATTTCTTTAAAGCAGGTTTCAGCATCTGTAAACTGATGAACCGAAAGCCATTCGGCAGCGGTGGAAGAACTCTTATAGCCCCATTTTTTGTGCGGCGCAATCCGGTTATTTAAAATATAAACATCCTGTATACCGACTGCATCACAGGTACGCATAACCGCAGATACATTGTGTGGGTCAAATACATTTTCCAATACTACCGTAAGGTCCGGCTGCCGGTGATTGAGTACGGAAGTAAGCCGGTTATATCGTTGCGGAGTCATGTTTTTTTGCGAAAATAACATTCATGCACGCTATTTTGTTGCGAATGGCTAAAACAATTTTTTTTTCCTGAATAAAAATACCGGTTAAATGTTCGTTTACTCTTAATCCTGGAAAGCCCTAACCGTAATTTTCAGGCTTATAACTGCTGTTTAAAAATTTACAATTATTTATTGCGGCTGTGCAAACGTCATCATTTATTTTGGCAATACATTTGTACTTTGCATATCACTGCACGAAAATTATGTTGAAAAAAAATTATGAGTAAGAAATCCGGCAAGAAAAAGGAAACGCCTTTGGTAAAAGGGGTCCTGGAAATTACACGATCAGGAATGGGATATGTAATAGTGGAAGGACGGGACAAAGATTTGCTTGTTCGTCCACATGATTTTAATAAAGCGATGAATGGCGACACAGTTCGCGTAAAAATAAAAGATTCCGGCGGACGGCGGGTTGAAGGTGTAATAGCCGAAGTGATTGAACGCAAACAAACAGAATTTATTGGCAACATACAGGTAAATGAAAATTTTGCTTTCTTTACCCCGGATAGTCAAAAACCATTGCCCGATTTTTATGTGAGTATCAAAAATCTGAACGGCGCCAAAGATAAAGATAGGGTGGTGGTGAAATTTTTAAACTGGGAAAATGGAGCCAAAAAACCTGAGGGTGAAGTGGTGTCTGTAATGCAGGCAAAAGACGCATCGGACATGGCTATGAAAGAACTTATTATTCAAAATGGGTTCCCGTTAGAATTTTCTAAAACTGTTTTGGACGAAGCGCACAGCCTGGAAGGAAACATTGATGAAGAGGAACTTGCCAGGAGAAAAGATTACCGCGATGTGCTTACTTTCACCATTGATCCGGATGATGCCAAAGATTTTGACGATGCGCTTTCTGTAAAAAAGCTCAGCGATACTGATTTTGAAATAGGCGTCCACATTGCAGATGTAAGCCATTTTGTAACACCGGGCAGTGCACTGGATGAAGAAGGTTATGCGCGGGCTACAAGTGTTTATCTTCCAGACCGTGTAAATCCCATGCTGCCGGAAAAAATTTCCAATGAGCTATGTTCGCTTCGTCCCAAAGAAGATAAATATACCTTTTCGGTTATTTTTAATATGAATAGTAAAGGCAAAATAAAAGATTACTGGGTTGGAAAAACTTTTACTCACAGTGATCAGCGGTTTACATACGATGAAGTGCAGAAAATAATAGAAACGGGCAATGGGCCGCATTTGGAAGAAATTTCTTTACTGAATTCTCTGGCAAAACATTTCAGGAAGGAAAGATTTAAAAACGGCGCCATTAATTTTTCGTCCACGGAAGTAAAATTCAAACTTGATGAAAACGGCAAGCCGCTTGGCATCATTGTGAAAGAGAGCAAGGACTCGCATAAGCTGGTGGAAGAATTTATGTTGCTCGCTAACCGTACAGTAGCGGCACATGTAGCAAAAATTAAAGTAAATAAAAAGCCGATTCCTTTTCCTTATCGCATCCATGATACGCCGGATGAAGAAAAGCTGAGACCCTTTGTAGCCTTTGCCCGAAAGTTTGGATATAAGTTCGATATGAAAGACGATGCGGCTATTGCAAAATCATTTAACCAGTTAATGCTGGACGTTCACGGAAAGCCGGAACAGCATGTATTAGAGCAATTGGGAATCCGCACGATGGCCAAGGCTGTATATACAACAGAAAATGTAGGCCACTATGGACTGGGTTTCGAAAACTATTGTCATTTCACCTCGCCCATTCGCCGCTATCCGGATGTAATGGTTCACAGAATACTTCATGATATTCTTCAGCATGATGTACACCCGGATAAAAAAATGGAAGAAAAGTGCGTTCACTGTAGCCAGCGTGAGCGCGCTGCTATGGAAGCAGAAAGGGCAGGCAATAAATACAAGCAGGTAGAATTTATGATGGACAAATTAGGCGAGGATATGGAAGGTGTTATCAGCGGTGTTTCTGCTTTTGGTTTTTGGGTAGAAACAGTGAAAGAAAAATGTGAAGGATTGGTATCAGTTAAAGATCTTGCTGAATACGATGACTTCCGCCACGATGACGCTGGGTACGCCCTGGTGGGCGTTCGTACAGGTAAAAAATTCAGAATGGGCGATACGGTACAAATAAAATTAGTATCCGCCAACCTCGAAAAGCGGCAATTGGATTTTGACTGGATTCCGGGTATTGAGAGCCTGAAAAAGAAAGCGGTAAAAAGTAAAAAAAAGAAAAGACATTAATTAGCTGATTAACTATTGGAGCAAGCTAAATATACCTTTATTAAGAAAAAGAACGAAATGAACGAGAGCAATTTGATCAGGGAAAATTTTTCTAACACTAACAAGGAAACAAAACCGAAGTCTTTGAATGGGAGACTTGCAAAAGATGTAATGCATACTTTTAAAGAGCTATCAACCCTGTTTGAAGAGAAATTTAAAACGCGGCATTTTCCGCAACAACCTGAAAAATTATATGACGCTTCGCAATACCTATTGACGCTTGGCGGCAAACGCATTCGCCCGGTGATGTGCCTGATGGGCAATGAAATGTTTGGCGAAATAAAAGAAGACGCTTATCATGTGGCTGCGGCTATTGAGCTTTTTCACAATTTTACATTGATTCACGATGACATTATGGATCGTGCTCCTATCAGGCGTGGCATGCAAACAGTTCATACCAGATTTGGCGAGTCCACCGCTTTATTAGCGGGCGATGTAATGCTCGTAACGGGCTATGAAAATATTCAAAAAGTCAACATTGATTTTTTGCCCAAAATACTTTTCCTTTTTAATAAGACTGCCAAAGAAGTTTGCGAAGGCCAGCAAATGGATATGGATTTTGAGAAAATGCCTGACGTACGTTTCGATGAATATTTGGAAATGATCACCCTCAAAACTTCTGTGGCGCTTGCTGCAAGTTTGCAATTGGGCGCCATACTTGGCGGAGCGGGTTTGGGTAACCAGCATCATTTATATGAATTTGGCAAAAACCTCGGTATTGCTTTCCAGGTACAGGACGATTACCTGGATGCATTTGGTGATCCGGAAATTTTTGGTAAAAAACCGGGAGGCGATATCATGGCCAACAAAAAAACTTTCCTTTTAATCCAGGCTATGAAAGTGGCTTCAGAAACGCAACATAAAGAGCTATCACGGTTATTATCCCTGGATGACGAAAGCAAAATTCAGTCAGTTACTAACATGTACAGATTATGCAATGTGGATGAATGGGCTAAAGAATTAAAACAAAATTATTTCTCGAAAGCCATGGAGCACCTCGAAGAGGTAGCGGTTGTTTCTACCAGGAAAAAACCATTGGAAGAACTTGCCCGCTACCTGATGGACAGAGACGCATAAACGAAAAACCTATTTACGAGGTTGAGCCTTCCCTCAACCGAAAACTCTTCAAACGGAAACACGTTAGTTCAGCGGCCTCACCCAGATATTTCTGAAACTTATTGGCTTACTTTTATCTCCGTGAGCCTGTATTTTTATTGCATAGGGCCCGCGCACAGCACCTTTCCCTTCATAACTGGGATGCCCGACATACAGGGTAGGACCGGTTAATTCAAAATTATTTTGAACCAGCACGCCATTAAAAAACGCGGTAACTCTTGCCGGGCTTTTTAACGAGCCATCATCATTAAATCGTGGAGCTGTCCATATTACATCATAAGATTGCCATTCGCCCGGTGGACGATTGGGATTTACCAATGGCGCATTTTGTTTATAAATGCTGCCTGCCTGCCCATTGGTATAAGTTTTATTATTATAATTGTCCAGTATTTGCATTTCATAGCCATCATCCCCTTTACCTGTTGAAGCCAGGAATAATCCGCTGTTTCCGCGTCCCTGGTCAGATCCTTCGATATCTTTTGGTTCCTTCCATTCAACATGAATCTGGTAATCCATAAATAATTGCTTCGTTTGAATACTACCGGCTTTTTTATTTACAGTAAGAAGTCCTTTTTTAATGATCCAGTCTGCTGGTTTTGTAGTATCATTAGCGCTAACCCAGCTATCTAAATTTTTGCCATCAAACAAGATAATAGCGTCTGATGGAGCGTCTCCGCAGGATTTGCCCGGAGTTACTACCGGCGGAACAGGAGTGTAGAGTTCTGTGTCTTCATGCTTCATTTTTTGTTGGGCACTTGCGAGTGAAAAGCCACCGGCTAAAAATGCGATAGAGATAAAAAGCTTTTTGTTCATTTTTTTTATGTTTTACGTTTTAAAATCTTGCCAATAATTTAAAATTAATTAACCGCGGTGTCAGCCTGTTTGGAATGCTGAATACATTATTTGCATAGTCCTTTACTAACTGGTAGGAAATGGTATTAGCCCTGTCTAACAAGTTAAAGATCTCCAGGCTTGCCCAAATATTGTCAAGGGCGCGGAATGGTGAATGGCTGCGCCTCAATGATTTTTCACTCAATAATAATGCACTGAAACCTATATCAGCCCGGATATAAGGTTCAATAATCAATGCGTTTCTATATTTTGGATTGTTGGGAATGTTAAAAGGCATATTGCTTCCGTAAATCAGGTTTAAATGTACTCTAAAATTTTTATTGGTGCTTAAATAATCCTGTAAAAATAATCCCATGGTAATTAAACGATCAGTAGGGCGCCTTACCCAACCTACATCTGTGCGCATACTATCTGCCACCACCTGGTCAGGCGTATCCGAATGAATTATTTCCCCTGCTGCATTCTTGTAAGTATAATAATAGTCATTGTCTATGTTTTCCATTGTTTTAGCGATACCTATGCTAAACCAACTCTCGGCATCTTTTACCAGCTCGGTAAACAAGCGTGTTTCAATTCCTGTTGCATAGGCCTTCGCATTATTTTCGCCAAAATACTGAATGTGTACATTATAAATATCATAAGGGTCCACATCTTTTAAAGATTTGTAATAGGCTTCTGTGGTAATACGCATTGGCCTGCCGCCGTGAGATAAATTGTAATCGAACCCAGCTACGAACTGGAGGCTTTTCTGGCTTTTTAAAGCAGTGTTTACGCTCCCATCAGGCCTCAGCATCTCCAGGTAAAAAGGTGGCTGGTCATACACTCCGGCGGAAGCTTTCAAAACAACATCTTTTTTCCAGTATGGCTTGTAACTTACTTGCGCCCTCGGACTAATGATGAACTCATTATTTAATGAATTATAATTAAATCTCACGCCCGCCTGTAGCGTCACGTCATTTGTGCCCTGGCTTAAACGAATATTATCCTGGAGATATCCGTTGTATTTATTAACGGTTAAATCCCTTGCTGATTTCAAAACGTGGCTCAGGTTCAGTACGTCGGGGTCATAGGGCAATGAATATCCTGCGCTGTCCTGGAATTCCCATTGATTTAAGCGATCTTTAATAATAGTATGGTCAAAGCCAATGCCCCATTGCAGGAAATGTTTTTGGATATGGTAAGTTCCTTTTTGACTGATGTTGTAATCCTGTATATTTAAATTGTTCCGGGCATAATACTGATAGCTGCCGGCACCCAGTGGATTGGTTATTTTTCCAAAATCCGGTTGGGTTTTGTCAAAGCTTCTTTCGCCTAAAAGATAGATGCCGGTGATGTCTGAAGTTTCATTTTCAATATCATTATAGTAGCTTGCCATCCATTTTAATTTCATTTTTTCATTTACCGATTGGATAAGGCTGAAGCCTAAAATGCCATTATTGTATTTATCTTTTTCCTGTCCTTCAAAATAGATGTCAAGCCCGATGTTGGCGGTAAATAATGGTGAAAAAACAGCGGTAGATTTTTGTGCCGATTCGGGGAAGAAAGAAAATTTAGAACCTGATAAAATTCCCAAAACTTCTAATTGCAGCTTCTGTGAAAATTTATAAATAAGGTAAGTCTGCAAGTCGGCCGCCGATGGAACATAAATTCCTTTGGTTTCCTGGCTGCTCAGCAAATTGCGGTTTGTTTTGCTTCTTGCGCCAAATACAACGGACAGCTTTTGATTTTTTGAAGTGCCTTCCAAACTGATGCCCTGCTCCAGTAAACTTACATACGCAGAGCCTGCGAAAGAGACCGGTTTTTTGTATTGAATATCAAGCACACTACTGATCTTGTCGCCATATTTTGCCTGGTAGCCGCCGGTGTAAAAACTAATATTTTTTACCATTTCCGGATTGATAAAGCTTAATCCTTCCTGTTGCCCACTGTTGATCAGGTAAGGCCTGTAAATTTCAAAATCATTTATATAAATTAAATTTTCCTCATAGTTACCGCCGCGTACCGAATATTGTGAAGTGAGTTCGTTGTTGCTACCTACCAATGTTTTTATCATTCCTTCCACACCGCCGGTAGCCGAAGGAAGTGCGAGCGCGCTTTTTGGATTCATTTTTATTAAACCCGTTTCCTGGCGGTCCTTATTGCTATTAACCACCACTGTGTCCATGGTTTTGCTGTTGCGTATGAGCTTTACTGTTATGTTTTCTTCTTCGCCTTCGCTCAGATAAAAGTTCGTTTGCTTGTCGTGAAATCCGGTGTGTGAAAAAACGAGTGCAAATGCCATCTGAGAGGGAGCCTTGATTCGGAACGTTCCTGAGTCCGACGCGAGAATACCGTTTTGATTTCCGAGAATGGTAATGGTGACGTTTTCCACCGGATCTTCATTTTCGTCAATAACTTTCCCTGAAACAAAAGATGCTTTCTTTTGGCCGAATGATGAAGTTGTTACAAAAACC
>JAHEZA010000531.1 GCA_023251335.1 Chitinophagaceae bacterium
ACGATTCTCGTCGAAATAGGCAGTTCTGTAAAACGCTTCTCTTTCCGGATGCTCTTTCGATTCGAAATCGGAAAGTTTTTCAGCAGCTTCGGAATTTTGGGGAATAAATACATCTCGTACAGCCCTCTCTGTGTTATAATCTATTTTTCCTTTTTTATATTCTGGCAAGGTGGCCAGGTGCCCCACCGTGATGTCGGGCAAATACACCACATTTTCTTTTTGATCCAATTCGGCAAGGCCTATTGGTACTATCACATTCCGCGATAAAAGATTAAGCGATTTGCCATCGAGATCTAAAATAAGATACCTTATCTTTTGAGCGTTCACGTCAAACAAGAGTTCTTTCACTTTTCCGATGTGTTGATTAACACCCGACAATACCTCCCATCCCCTGATATCGGGTTCGCCGTTTGCCATTTCAAATCCGCTGGAGCTAAACTCCTGCAAGGGGTGATTTACTACTACTGTTTCTCTGGACATATAAAATACTTTTAAAGGTTAAAAAATATTAGATGATTTAATCGCTGCTACGACTTTGGGTTGTAAAGAAAGCTGCGCGGTTTGTAATTGCGATGAAGTGGGTTGTTGAAACACACTGTCATTTACTATAGGCGCTTGCTTTTTATACACCTCGAAATAGTATAACGCAGCGGCTATAATTATTATTAAAATAACGATCCATATCCACGCATTGTTTTTTCTTTTTGGTTGTACGTGTAAATTTGCCATAGTTAAATATATTTTGAATTAGAATGAAAAATTTCCTACCTGGTACCATCTCCAAACTCCTGCATAACTGGAGATAGTCAACAATCGCAATAAAATGCCATTAGAAAATCGTGCCAGATCCAAAATTACTGTGACTCAAAAACTTTCGTGCGAGTGCTGTTTTTTTTGTGGATGTAATAGCTGTTTTTAAGAAGCGCAAAGTGATCCTTGCACTAACGGAGAAACTGGGGTGTTGACAACTATGTAATTTGGTATGTCAATCCAAAACGTAAGCGTTGGCATGTTTGTTGAAGGAATTTTTGATACGTTTTTTCTAAAAACTATTTCAATCCCTTGAATTACTGCAAATTTAAATTTTTAAAAAAAAAATTATGCAAAGGAATTGGTATATCATTTATACAAAACCAAAATGCGAAAAAAAAATAGCTGCAACATTTTCAAAGAAGAAAATTGAAAATTTTTTACCAATCAATTATAAACGGAGAAATTCTATCTGGAGCAGCAAATTAATGTATGAGCCATTATTTGATTCATACATATTTGTAAATATAGCGGAAACCGAAATCGCCAAAATCAAAACTGTTGATGGAGTTGTAAACCTTGTCTATTGGAAGGGCGAACCTGCGACTATAAGCGAAAATGAAATAGATTTAATAAGAGAATTTACCTACAAATACCAGGATATTCATTTGCAAAAAACATTCATCAATCCTAACGAGGTTTTGGAAGTAATCAAAAAACCAACATATTCTATGGTGGGGAATTTATTAAATATAAAAAATACTTCTGTTAAGGTAAATCTTCCTTCCATTGGGTTTACAATGATGGCAGAAATTAATTCAGATTTCGTAATGGGAAAAGAAATAGCATTTGGAAATAGAGAGCTATTATTACAGTCGTAAAAATATTATTAAAAAAAACACAACGAAGATTTAGATTTTAAAAGGGCCAATTAAAAAATTTAGTTCGCCCTGCAAAGAGTGAATAAAACGCCCGTATTCCGAACATGGCCGATAGAAATAAAAGATGAAATAGAAAAAGCTGGTATTTATTCGTTTGCTATAACTATTGCTGATAGTGAATGACGCCATTACTTTTTCTCTTTTTTATCTTTATCTCCGCCACCAAAAATTTTCTGCAAAAATGATTTTTTTTCGGGCTTTACTGAATTTACCGAATTTAGATTGATCTGGTTATCTATTCCGGGCATAAGCGCCTGTATAAAAGCATTGCGTAGTAATTCCCAGATGGCATCCCATACTCCGGTGGTTGTTTTTCCAAATTCGCCTTCAATAGGTACTTTGGTTGCAACCTGTTGCTTTTTGTGATTTTTCAAAACACCCGCGGCTCCCCCAACTACCGCCTCCCATGCTTTCTGAAGAATATTATCACCGCTGTCCTGTGGGCCCAATACTTTTAAATCTTTTATAAATGGCTTTACGTAGCCGATGTATTTGCCATCCTTTGCGGCAAATTCAGTATATAATCCGAAATTTCCCTTGTTCACGTCAAAACCGCCATAGGCTTTTAGGAAGTCATTAAGCTTAGCAAGATTTACATTTTTAATTTCAGCTTTCAGGTCAAACGCAGTTTCTTCTGCTAAAGGATTCATTTTCATATTTAGCGATAAAGTACCTTCATATATTGTAGCATTTGCTGTTACAGTCGAAGGAAGCGCTATTTTATTATTTTCTACATTGGTAAGGTTTTTGGCCAGAATCCGGGCCTGTTGTAAAAAAATATCTACCGCCGGCTTTGCACCAGCGTCAACATAATGTATGCTTCCGTCATTTACCTCAAAGCGGTTTATTTTTAAAGGCATAAAATCTTTTAATACAGTTTTAAAACTGGTAGTATCTTTTTTTACATCACTTATTTCAGTTTTATCTTTGGTAAAAATCAATTTAGGTGAATTAAAAATCAGCTCGCCAACCAGGCGTCCGTGAAAAAGCGCTTTCCATTGAAGAGAGATATCCAGCATTTTGACATTA
>JAHEZA010000532.1 GCA_023251335.1 Chitinophagaceae bacterium
ATATCATCTTCACGGGTCCACAATACCCGGACAGGTGCATTGATCGCTTTGGAAATTAACACGGCTTCATGCGGATAATCCAGGAAAGCCTTTCTGCCAAAACCACCTCCAAGAAAAGTCATATTTACTGTTACTTTTTCAATGGGCACATTAAATTCTTTGCTGATAAACCCCTGCACCCAATCGGGCGCCTGGATAGGCCCCCATATTTCTATTTTATCATCCTGGTAATGGGCTACACAATTCACTGGCTCAATCGAGCTATGCGACTGGTAAGGTGTTTGATAAATAACGTCTAATTTCTTATCTGCTTTGGCAATGATGCTGTTTGGATCACCCTGTGTTTTAAAAATAATTCCCTCTTTTGTTTTTAAATCTGTTTCCTGCTGCTGAAGAACATCTGGCGTGTTTATGTGTTCAAATCCACTATCATCCCACTCCACTTTCAATGCTCTTTTGCCCTCTATCGCCGCCCATGTAGAATCAGCCACAACAGCAATACCTTCCCGATTGGTGTTAAATACTTTCATCACTACCTTAAAAACTTTCTTTACACCCGGCACCTGTAACGCAGCTGAATCATCATAATTTTTCACCACGCCACGCAATCGCGGATTCCGTTCGACGGTGGCATACAACATACCCGGCAATTTTTTATCTATCCCAAATATTGCCGTACCATTGGTTTTCATAGGCGTATCCTTCCGGCGAAGTGGCTTGCCAATTAAGGAATACTCAGACCTCTTTTTCAGGGGAACATCTTTGGGCGGTTGCAACTTCGACGCACCAACGACCAACTCACCATAATGTAATTTTTTACCCGAAGATTTATGTATTACAGCGCCGTCTTTGGCATAACAATCTTCAATTGGAACTGCCCATTTTTTTGCGGCCGCCTGTATTAACAACACACGTGCCGTTGCGCTTAGCTGTAATAATTTTTTGTAAGAACCGCGGATGGTAGAACTACCACCGGTTATCTGGCTGCCATATTTTTTTGGGTCGCCCTGCGCAAATTTCACCTCGATATCTGCAAGATTTACTTCAAGCTCTTCAGAGAGTATCTGGGCAACTGATTGATAAGAGCCCTGCCCCATTTCAGCACGGTGATCAATTAAAGTTATTTTGCCTGAAGTATCTATGATGATCCATGCATTCATTTCAATTACAGACGCATCACCGCTTTCCTGTGTCCTGGGCGTTTTGCCATCTGCGGAAAAATAAAATCCAAGATAAAGGGCAGTTCCGGTGAAACTACCCAGTTGTATAAATTTTCTTCTTGATAAAGTTTGATTGCTCATGATGCCCGTTTTGATCGTTAGATAAAATTCGCTTGTTGGTTATAGTTACCTTATTTAGGTGGCGCGTAGCCGCCTTTATTAATCCACGTATCCCACACAGCAACGAAATCATTGTACGCCATCGGTGGCGACGTCCTTCCTTCACCCATGTGCCAGCCGGCTTTCACCAAAGTATCGCGTGCATGTTCCAGCAACATCGCTTTGTCCTTATGCCCATTCCTGTTGTAGTCCATGATCTGCAAAGCCAGGTCATGCGCCGATCTTCCCTGGAAAACCATTTTCATATCAGCAGGAGGCAATTGCCATTTTGGGTTTCCGGGTGGCGCGTGCATCACTGCCGCATTTTCAGGCTGATGGCAATTGGAACATTTTAATGCATATAAACCTTTGCCATCTTTGCCCCGCTGAACATTCATGGCGTGAACATGACTGTCATCGCCCTGCAAAGGACGGTCGCCCGCAGGATGGCAATTCATGCATCTCGGGCTCATCAAAACTTTATACACCTGCATGAAAGCTGCTACTGATTCAACACTGTCCTTATCGGTGTTTAGGTAGTTTGTACGATATCCGCTAAAATTTTTCTCCCCTTTAAATCCGGAAGTCATGAATGCCGTTACCAAAAGAACAACTGTTATCACGCCGATTGTTTTTAACGGTACCAGGGGAGATATCTTTTTTGAATGATCTTTCATAATATAAAGTTTACACCGTCAGATTGTAATTGATAATTCTAAACCTTCTTTGATCCGTTGTGTTGCATGTCCGCTGCTAAATGAATGGCTTTCCGGATACGGAGGTACGTACCGCAACGGCAAAGATTTCCCGCCATGGCATCGTCAATATCTTTATCGCTGGGATTTGAATTTTCCCGCAATAACACAGCAGCCGACATCAACTGGCCTGAATGACAATAGCCACATTGCGGCACATCTATTTCCTGCCAGGCCAATTGCAATGGGTGGTCATTATCTTTTGAAAGACCTTCAATCGTTACTATCTTCTTGCCTTCGGCGCGTTTTACTTTTGTTACGCAGGAGCGGACTGCTTCGCCGTTCAGGTGCACCACACATGCACCGCATTGTGCTACCCCGCAACCATACTTAGTTCCCGTAAGGCCAATGATGTCTCTAATCGCCCACAGTAACGGCATGTTGGGATCTGCATCCACCTCATAGGTTTTTTGATTAACATTTAATGAAATCATAGACATTAAAATTTTAATGGTGAAGGCCTATAATAATTTATTAAGTTAGATATCTCAAGCATCCGTTGCCGCATACATCTTCGTTTACTTTTTTGCCGATAAAAAACGACAAAAAATTCAAACCGGAAATTACGAAATAACATTTAAAAATCACTTTTTATAAAACATGCTTTTGACTGTCCAAAAGTTTTTTATAGTCTTCTATGGTATC
>JAHEZA010000078.1 GCA_023251335.1 Chitinophagaceae bacterium
GGTACCGGCTCTTCAAATTTAATTCCGTCCAATTCAAATTTATTGGAAAAATGCAATTTCTCTTTTCCATTTATCTCAAGAATAACTTCACCTTCACCTTCATAAAAAGCGGTATTCACTGAATCAGCTATGCGATGATTGTCATCTTCATCAAAGTTTTTAACGACAAGCCTGTCAATTAAAACGTAAACAGTTTTATGAGAAAAGAATGAAGACAAATCTTTTTCTTCTTCCAGATCTTCAATGCGGATTATTTCAGATCCTCCTTTGGAGCCGTTAGGCGCAGCCGCCAATCTTGAAAAACCTTTCTGCATTAAAATATGCAATTCTTCTTTTAAGTCGCGATGGTGCAGTTGCCTGAATGCCACCAGCATTAACACTTTATCTCCAGCCTTTAAATTGTTGATAGCATTCACTACGTCAGAGACATCATCTTTTTTTACCTCTCTTCCGGATATGGGTGAGATGGTTTTACCAACTCTTGCAAAGAGAAGCCTCAAATACTCGTAGATTTCTGTCATGCTGCCCACGGTAGATCGGGGTGTTTTGGTGGTTACCTTTTGCTCAATAGCAATTGCCGGGCACAGGCCTTTGATGAAATCCACATCCGGTTTGTTCATACGAGCCATAAATTGTCTGGCGTACGCGCTCATGCTTTCTGCATAGCGTCGTTGCCCTTCTGCAAACAAAGTATCTATTGTTAAGGAAGATTTGCCCGATCCGGAAACCCCAGTCACCACAACTAATTTATTTCGGGGGATTTTTACATCTATATTTTTAAGATTGTGTACCCGCGCGCCTTTTATAAAAATATCCTGTGAAGGTTTAAATGAAGCTAACGCCGTTTCTCTTGAATTTTTTTTTTCTTTAGCCATGTAGTTACACAAAAATAATCATTCGCAATCCTTTCAGGCCAGCACAATAATTTTATTGTGTTAAAAAAAATAATTAAAAAAAATTAGCAAATTATTTGGAAGTATAAAAAATATGCATAATCTTAGCTGTTCCAATTTTTCCGAAAGATTGAAAAACCTTCAGCCCACCCGCTTAAAGTTTTATACATCCCTTTCTCCTAAATTGGAACTTACACAACATCCTAAACCAAAATCGTAACAGGTTATGAAAACCATGAACAATTTGACCGATCAGCAATTGATCCACCTCTATCTTGATGGAGATTCAGAGGCCCTTTCAAGTCTTATAGAACGCTATAAAGACAAAATCTACACTTCAATTTATTTACTGGTTAAGGACAAATATCTTGCCGAAGATATTTTCCAGGACGCGTTCATTAAAGTGATTGACACTATTAATGGCGGCCGTTACACCGATGAGGGCAAATTCTTACCATGGGTAATGCGTATCGCACATAATTTGTGCGTAGATCATTTCAGGAAAGTAAAACGCAGCCCGTCCATTAAAACAAGTGACGATCACGACATTTTTGAAGTATTAAACTTTTCTGAAGCTGGAGCTGATGAAAAAATGATGCAGGGCCAGAGCCATGAAAGAGTAAGAAAAATGCTTGACATGTTACCTGAAGACCAAAAAGAAGTAATCGTGATGAGACATTACGCTGATCTTAGTTTTAAGGAAATTGCGAAACTAACCGATTGCAGTATCAACACTGCTCTTGGCCGTATGCGTTACGGTCTCATTAACCTCAGAAAAATGATGATCGAAAAACAGATTGCTTTGTAAAACTTTACCTCTGTAGCCACAAATAAAAATCCCCATCATTTTTTTGATGGGGATTTTTTAATGTAATAGGTAAATAAAAATTGCGTTAATTTATTTGTTTACTGGCCATCGATTGCCAGTCATAAACTTTTAATTTATAGAAAACAATTCTTTAAAAATTTTTTGGCCGTCTGTATTTCCCAGCATAAGATTACAAGCTCTTTCCGGATGGGGCATCATGCCGAAGACATTTCTTTCTGTGTTAGTAATTCCAGCAATGCTTTGGATAGAACCATTTGGAGAATGTTCCACATCAATTTCTCCTTTGTCATTGCAATAGCTGTAAAGTACCTGTTTATTTTTGTGAATCTCTTCCAGTTCTTTTTCTTTTGCAAAATACCGCCCTTCGCCATGCGCAACGGGAATTTTATAAACTTTTCCCGGCTTATTTTCGCCATCTGTTAAAAAAATATTTTTGCAGGTGAATTGCCTGTGTGCATTTTGCAATAACACACCCGGAAGCAAACCGCTTTCGCAAAGAATTTGAAAGCCATTACATACCCCTAATACCTTCCCACCTTTGTTAGCAAATTCAATTGTACTTTGCATCATTGGGCTGAATTTGGCGATGGCACCGCATCGCAGATAATCACCAAAGCTAAAACCACCCGGAAGAACAATACAATCATTGGTGTTAAACATTGAAATGTCTTTGTCTTTATGCCATAAAGTAATTACTTCCTGGCCCAGGTCATTTTGAAGCGCATTAATCATATCTCTATCACAATTAGAACCGGGAAATACTACTACACCAAACTTCATTTTTTTCTATTTTATAGCTGCAAAGGTAATCTACAAAAATTATTTAGTGAAATACGCTAAATATAATACAAGGCCCACGACAAGCCATTGTAAAACCCGTGGTATCCAGTGACGGCGCGGATAATAGAAAACGCAGGCAATAAATGCCGACGCAGGTACGAGTGCAAACATCCATTGACCTGTTTCGTAAGTTTGATTGACAAATGGAATCGCAATTGCAATTAATAAGTAAAAGCCCAGATATCCCCAGTTTTTCCTAACCTGAACGATTTGCTTTGAAGAAACCATCTTTACAAAAAATGCACCGGTCACAGTTAATATTATGGCTAAAATAGCCCCTATATCTTCAGGTTTAATTTTTTGAATTTTAGGATAAGTAATACCAAAACCAGGTAAGCTGAAAGAATACAACGTGTTGTTGAGAAAAAGAAAAGTTGCAAGAAAATACCACGGGGTAAGTACTCCAATGAGAATGATTAACCATTCAGCTGCTTTGGGAGGACGAGTATATAAAAGCGAAAAAATAATAAGTAAGCCGAATATAATAGAGGGTAAATATAAAAATGAACAAATGCCAACAGCCATTCCTACATTAAACAATGTCGACTTTGGATGCTGGTTGTGATTCAGATTGCTCATTTTAGAAAAGATCCATATCAATGCTGAATTGATTATTAAAGGTGCGCTCAATAAATTACATTCACTGAACAGGGAAGTGATAAGCAAATAAGTCATTGCAGGCAGGTAATTGGGTTTCTCAATTAGCCGCCTGTTCATAATGATCTGATTCAGATTGACCGCTTGCGTAAATAATAGTAAGTACGCCACTATAAAATAACTAACCGGATAAAGATCGAACCATGGCTTTATCCAGCTAACCAAATTATTAAATAAGAAACCGTGATTTTTTTGAACTGCCGGAATTGGCGGATGAAACAGCCACGCAAACTTCAAAAGTATTCCGTATACAAAAAGCAGGAAAGTGTTGAGTGGATTATTGGCACGAAAAATTCCTGTCACAATTGATTGTTAGTTGAAAAACAAAAATAAAAAATTAAACTGATTCACAACACGCATAGGCCGCGCTTAAAGATTATTCATATTCAATTTTTGCAAAGCAAATGTAATTACGAAAAATGCAGGGCACAATGATTTGCGTCGCACTTACCTGTTTTCCGTACCTTAACATAAACTGGTATCCCCTATCAAGATTTCTTAGTGGGGGATTTCGGGTTACCTTCCCCGTTTTATCAACGCTCTGATCGTTCACAATTTCAGTCCGCCGCTCAACAGTATTAAATAAGAAATGTAGTCTTCCACCCGTGAGCACCGAAGCATAAGAAAGGTAATTGTCGCTTTGATCGTCGTACTGGCTTTTATTGACAACGCTTACCCAATCGGGCGTTCCGTTTTTGTTCAGGTTTAAAACAAGGACATTGTTGTAATAATAGCGCTGACTGTAACCATAATTATTGTTATAGTAAGGATATCCTCCGTAATACCCGCCATACCCATAAGAATACGGAGAATACATGTAAGAATTGTAAGGAGAAAAAGTGGGATTGCCATATTGATAATCGTATCGGTTCCATGGGTCTGATCTGGAATCTGAATAGTGTCCTTCTGCAGTTATTACAAAGCCGCCGTCTTTTTTTAAAATGATGCCTGTAAGAAAAAAATCATCGAGTGCACTTTTGAGATTCTTATCAGATTTGGCCAGATTTCTAATGGAATCGCCCAACTGCAGAAACTGTTGGGTGATCATTTGATTTTTGTCTTTATCCCAAACAGCTGTGTATAACCCCTCTATATTTCCGCGCGGTTTCGTGTAATAAAATGAATTGATCACATAATTATTATTTACATTGTCAACCTTCAATTTGATGGCATCCAAATAATTCCCTAAGAGTTTAACACCGTTAACACTAAAGGTATCAGCATCTGGTGCTTTTATTACCAGAGCCAGGTTATTCATATAATCTCTCGAACTGGATTTATTTCCTCTCGTGAATACAAAACTTCCGCTGTCATCAATATAAAAATCACTAAATCTATCTTGTTTATCATCAAAGTTTGTTTGAATATCAGACGCATGTAGCAATGTTAAGCTGTCGTTGAAAAGAAGTGTTGTAAAATGAAATCTACCATTATTCTTCTGAATCTTATAAACCATTATTTTCGATTTATCTTCACTATATGTTGTATTATAAATTTTATTATCGGCCAAAAAATTGATGTGAGTAGTATCTAAAGGTATCGGGTCTGTCAATAATTTGCCCTCGCTATTCAGTTTGAATGCCATACAATACACCAGGTTCTTTTTTTGGTATTGATAAATGAGATATGCAAAATCGGGATAAACCACAAAATCGACGTTAAGCACTTTGTCGGGCATCATGGTGAGATTGGTGCGGCCTATCAACCTCATTTCATCATCATAGGAACAAATAGCATAATCATTCCGGTTGTTTTTATAGATCAGGAAATTTTCCTTTAATTTTCCTATAATCTGGAAATCCATTGATTTTGAATCCCCGGATTCGGGCTGCGAATAGGTAATATGCTGTGAAAAAGCTGCAGTATAAAAGATACTCAATAAAACAAATAAAAAAATGTTTTTCATCGTTGATCAAAAGTTTTCTTCCGCTACTTGCTTACCAGAATCTGGTAAGTATTTCGAGGATCGTTTGTTTAATTATGATTTAATTGAAATGCATATTAAAATCATCTAAAGCTAATCTAATTTAGCATAAATTACCTTATCAACATCTCAAACTTTTATAAAAATTTATCTGTGAAAACATTTTTAACAAGAGGTTTCCATTCATCAGCGATTTAAAGAAATTATTTTGGATTTATCTTTTCTTTGTATAGAAAAAATCATAAGATGCAAATCAATTATTTTTGAATCAAATAAAACATTTTATGTCCAATATTTTGATTTCAGGAGGTACGGGGCTTATCGGCTCTCAACTCTGTAATTATCTGACTCAAAAAGCCTACGATGTAACTATACTGACAAGAAAAAAAAGTGCAACATCCGAAAATCCGAAGATCAGTTTTAGCTATTGGGATGTTGATAGAAAAATTATTGATACTGAAGCTGTAAAAAAAGCAGATCATATTATTCACCTCGCCGGTGCGGGGGTGATGGATAAAAAATGGACGGCCCGTTACAAAAAAATAATTTTAGAGAGCAGGACAAAAAGTGCGGAGTTAATCATTTCATGTTTGAAAGATAATGAACACAACGTAAAAACATTCGTCTCCGCGTCTGCAATTGGCTGGTATGGTGCGGATAGTAAAGCTTCGTCAGGAAAAGAAGGATTTATTGAGACCGATCCAGCGGCAAATGATTTTCTCGGTGAAACATGCAGGCTTTGGGAAGCAAGCGTGGAGCCGGCTGCAGCACTCGGAGTGAGAGTTATAAAATTAAGAACAGGGATCGTATTAAGTAATAACGGAGGCGCATTTAAAAAATATAAACGACCTGTCCGTTTTGGTATTGCGGCTATTTTAGGAAACGGAAAACAAATCGTTAGCTGGATACATATCCACGACCTGTGCAGGCTATATTGCGAAGCAATTGAAAATAATTCCCTGGAAGGAAGTTATAACGCGACAGCTCCGGAACCTGTTTCGCAAAAAACGCTTATCCTTTATCTGGCAAAGAAATTAAAAAATAGATTTTTCACCGCTATTCATGTGCCTCAATTTTTTCTTAAAATTATTTTTGGTAAAAGAAGTATTGAAATATTAAAGAGCGCAACCGTAAATGACCAAAAAATAAAAAAGGAAGGGTTTACATTTTTATTTCCGTCCATTGAGTCAGCGATTGATGAATTGGTTGCGCATCCTTGATGCCATTTTTTTTGAGAAGTAGAATAAAAATCTCCGATTAAAGTTGGTTTACTGTAACAACCCTAAGAACCCATCAGGAAAATCTGATTTTATAAATCGTCGTTGGTGAATTTTTTCAAAGCAAAAAAGTAATAAGCGCAGATATATGCCAGGCTGGCGATTACCAATATCCATGGGTCTGGCGCGCCTTTATAAATTACTTTATCGCCAAAAGGGATTGGAAGCATTACGTCCGTAACCTGCAATGGCAAAAAATAGCCAATTGGCGAAAGTTTCATTTGGAAATTTATTAATGCAGTAATCAACCACTCGAATATTAAGCCATACAAAAAAAACACAGCAATGGCCGCACCACTTTTCCTGAAGAGAATAGCAAGGAACATGGCAAACGTAATGTAGGCCACTGTTTGGATAAAAATGTAGCCCACATTTTCTATTCCTGCAAAAGAAAAATGAGAACCGGTAGTGATTAATCCGAATAATAATGCAACCAGGAAATTGAAGATCGTAGCCACTGCCGAAAATAGAATTGCGAATACAAATTTCACGGTTACAAATTCTTTTCGTGTCCATCCGTCTATAATGTTCTGACGATGTGTTTTGAAATTAAATTCGTTGGTAAAAAGCATTATAAAAAGAATTCCGGGAAAATACAAAAGCCAACTGCTCATAAAACCTACAGTTTGCCAAACTTTAGGAAAAGCATACGGAGTGCCCAATAGCATCTGGCTCGCGGGCATATTTTGCACCGCAAGTTCATTGATATAAAAACCGGTATAGTTAATGCCGAGAATAGCAAATGAATAAAGAATGGTAAAAACCCAGAATGCTTTATAGCTTTTTACTTTTAGCCATTCAATTTTTAATAAATGTAACATACAATTTAGTTATTGGTAAGTTCTAGAAAACGGGCTTCAAGACTTTTCTTTTTTAGCAGAAGATGATTTAAAATAATACCATTATTAAAACAATAATTATTAACTTCAGAAAGATTAGCAGTGCCTACAGGAAAATAAATTTTTATTACGGAATTTTCATCAACGATTTTTGATTTATCAGTAATCCCATTTAATACTTCAAATAATTTTTTGTTATCGGATGCAGCCACTTCCACGATATCTTCGTTAGCTAATATCTCAGCTACTTTCCCTGATATAATTAATTCACCTCTTTTTAAAATGGCCATGTCTGTGCAAACTTTTTCTACTTCATCTAAAAGATGGCTGGCCATAATAATGGTTTTTCCTTCCCGGTAAAGCGTTTTCATTAATTCTCTTATTTCTGCTATTCCTACCGGGTCCAGTCCGTTGGTTGGCTCATCAAAAATTAATACCGAAGGGCTACCCAGCAGGCACGATGCAATCGCAAGTCGCTGTTTCATTCCCAAAGAATACGTACTGAATTTAGAATCTTTTCGACGGGTGAGATCTACCATTTCCAACACATGATCTATGTCTTCTTTACCATGCCGTTTTATTTCTGCGGCTATTTCCAGGTTTTTTATTCCTGATAAATAATGATAAAAATTAGGCGTCTCGAGCAGTGTACCTATTTTTCTCCGGCTCTCGGCAGACGCAGGCTTATCAAAAAGCTGGTACGATCCCGACGTAGGTTTTAGTATATTAGTAATCGTTCCAAGCGTGGTTGTTTTACCACTTCCGTTTGGGCCGAGTATTCCAAAAATAGTTCCCTCAGGTACCTGGAAGCTCACATTCCTGAGCGCCTGAATGCGGCCATAAGACTTCGATAAATTTTCGACGGTAAGAACAGGCATAAAAAAATAATTAAAAAAAAATTAAAATGCAATATACAGTAAGCGAAAATAAAAATTACAATTGTTGGTTGAACGGTAACGTTTTCGATTTTTGACCTGACCATTTTATTTATAGCAGGCAAATAAATAATCAGGATTTCTATTTTCATTTATCTCTCAAAAAAATCAAGCCCCAAAGAGACGTTTTTTTGAAATAACAGTAAAACGACAAATTCTTTTATTTTTTACTT
>JAHEZA010000533.1 GCA_023251335.1 Chitinophagaceae bacterium
GTTCACTACAAATCTTACTTATAATTTCGAACCTATTTACTCTATTATCCTGGCTTTCATTATTTTTAAAGAGAATCAATTTTTGGGTATGGGATTTTATATAGGCTTTGCATTGATTTTGCTTGCAATTACGCTGCAAATGGTGAGGGTTTACCAGGATAAGAAGAATCGAAGATCAGTGAGTAAAATAGAAATATAGAATATTTGTCCGTTTACTGATAAATAAAGTTCCGCCTGTTTTAAGCATTTTGCAATACTTATAAATAATGAATCTTTGAAGAGACTTTTGCAAAAGCTTCAAACATCTTTGTTACTCCACAATACTTTTCCTGAGATAAATTTACTGCTTTTTCTACTTTGGATTCATCCATTTTATCAACTTTGATTGTATAATGCACCACAACCTCGTCATACACTTTAGGTTCAGTTTCAGTAAGGCGACCATCAACTTTTATTGACAAGTCAGAAAAATCTATACGCATCTTTTTTAAAATATTTACAACGTCCAGACCAGTACACCCGGCCAATGAAGCCAACATTAGAATCTTCGGCCGTGTACCAATATTTTTTCCTCCACCCGCTTCGTCAGTGTCTATTTCGATAGAATGTCCGTTCACGTCCGCGGTAAAGTTCATTCCGCCTTTGAAGACCGCATTAATTGTGTTTACTGCCATTATTGTATTTTGAATTAGAGAATAAGGCCAAATTTACAGGTTTTACAAATAGGCATTTATACTATTAGAAATTTGCTGTGCGCTCATCGCCCCTGATTGTCTCCACAAGACCTTTCCTTCTTTAAAAAGAATAAGTGTTGGGACGCCCTGAATATTGAATTGCTGCGCTGACGCCTGGTTTTTATCAATGTCTATTTTTATTACTCTTAACTTGCCAGCATTATTTTGAGCAAAGCGTTTTAATTCCGGCGCCATTTGTTTGCACGGACCACACCATGTGGCGTGAAAATCAACCAGGACGGGTTGTTTGCTGTTTACTAAATCTTTAAATGTTTCCATGTCATTTGAATATCATAAATTATGCCCGATTGAATAAGTGCAAAGTTGTCATAAGATCTTTGGTAACTTAAGTCTGACAGTCTCTATGTGGCGTGGAAAGTAATACCGACGCTCATAGACTGTAAAATTTAAAAAGACTGTAATTAGTTGCTTCACTATAATATAATATTGCCAAATAGAACACGGCTTGGTCTTATTCCGAATTGCTGATTGTTCGTTCAAAAATCGGCTAATTTTATTTTTTCTGTAATTATTTCTTCATTACCTTTGCCGTCCGAAAAAAAAGAATATTATGGCTAGAGTATGTCAGGTAACAGGAAAAAGGCCTATAACAGGTAATACTGTTTCGCATTCAAACATTAAGACCCGCAGGAGATTTTTACCCAATCTTCAGAAGAAAAGATACTTTCTGGCTGAAGAAGACAAATGGATTACGTTAAAGCTATCTTCTGAGGCTATCCGTACTATTAATAAAAACGGACTTTACACAGTGGTTAAAGAAATGAGAGCAGAGGGAATTAAAATATAATTAGCAATTAGCTGATTGGCTGATTGGCTGATTAGCACATTATCAAAGTAAAAAAATGGCAAAGAAAGGAAACAGGGTACAGGTAATTTTGGAATGCACAGAGCATAAGGCTTCTGGCCAACCAGGCACCAGCCGGTATATTACCAAAAAAAATAAAAAGAATACTCCGGAACGTTTGGAATTAAAGAAATTTAATCCCATCCTAAAAAAAGTAACTGTTCACAAAGAAATTAAATAAAATAATTAGCCAATTAGCTGGTGTGATAATTAACCAATTCTTACATTAGTATATTAGCACATTATCTCATTATCAAATTAAATAAAAATGGCAAAAGCAGCAAAAACCGCGATAAAAACCAAAGACCAGAAAGCAGCAGCAGATGCTAAAAACTGGACCAAAGTAGTTCGTGCAGTACGCAGCCCAAAATCCGGATCTTATACTTTTAAGGAATCTATCGTTCATAAAGACAAGATCAAAGAATTTTTGGCAAGCTAATTCTGATCTGAAATTATTCTGATAAAGCTATCCGGCATCTATTGCGGATAGCTTTATTTATTTTGTATCCTAAACAACTTTTCAATATGGGTTTTTTTGATAAAATTTTTGGAAAAAAGGAACAGAAAGAAAGCCTTGACCAGGGTCTGCAAAAAACCAAAGAAGGTTTTTTTGAAAAGGTAACGAAGGCGATTGCCGGCAAAAGCACGGTAGATGAAGAAGTATTGGACGACTTGGAAAACGCTTTGGTAAGCGCAGACGTTGGCGTGGATACGACGGTGAAAATAATTGATGCGATAGAAAAAAGAGTAGCGAGAGATAAGTACATTAATACATCGGAACTTAATCGTATTTTAAAAGAAGAAATTCAATCTCTCCTGGTAGATGCGCCTCAGGATACTTCGTACATCAACTATGAACTTCCGGTTGCACACAAGCCTCACGTAATTTTAGTGGTAGGTGTAAATGGAGTAGGCAAGACAACGACAATCGGAAAACTAGCTCATAATTTTTCCCTTGCGGGCAAATCTGTTTTGCTCGGCGCTGCAGATACCTTTCGCGCTGCAGCCGTTGATCAGTTGAATATCTGGAGCGAAAGGACCCACGTTCCTATTGTGAAACACGCTATGGGTTCTGATCCCAGCGCGGTAGCATTTGACGCGGTACAAAGTGG
>JAHEZA010000534.1 GCA_023251335.1 Chitinophagaceae bacterium
GCCAAACAAAAGTGTATTTATTGGCATTGGCTTTATAGCTAACCACACCTTCTTTACAAAAGTATCCATCGGCTTTTGCCGAGCGCAGGCAAGGAAAAACGTGCGGAGCAATCGGGTTTTCCTTGATTTTTTGTTTCTTTTGCATCAAGGCAAAAGAAAAGGAAAAATACTTTCGTTGTACTTTTTTTGGAACATTCATCTGGGAGTGTCTTTTTCTTTCAAGAGAAAAGTGACAAGCAGTTTGAAATGGGGTCACTTGCAATGGTAACATGAATGGTTTGTGAGGGCGCAAGCCATGGCTCAAGATTTTTATTTTAGCGGGAAGGAAATGAAAGGTTCAAAAAACCGTTGAACAGGGTGTAACCAAGACTGGAGGAAAACTGTCAAACAATTTAATTAACGGATGGAGTAGAAATTATTAATGTTGAGAAATAATTATCCATTAAATTTATTGCTTATAAATTTTTAAGCTCATGAAAAAAATACTCATACTTATAGTCGTTGTCTTTGTACAGCGATGCTGCTTTGCACAGAATGACGCGGCCCGAATTGACACATTGCTGGATGCCTATACCAAACTCGGCAAATTCAATGGTTCTGCGCTGGTAGCAAAAAATGGCACTATTCTTCTTAGCAAAGGTTATGGCTATCGCGATGCTGAAAAGGGTGTATTGAATGACGAACATTCTGTCTTCCAATTAGGATCTGTTACCAAGCAATTTACCTCAGCCGTGATTCTAAAATTGCAGTCCGAAAATAAATTATCAGTATCTGATAAGCTCAGTAAATATTTTCCGGATTTTCCAAAAGGCGACAGCATCACTATCAAAGATTTGTTGACCCACACCTCGGGAATTTACAATTATACGAACGATGAAAATTTCATGAAAAATGAAATTACCAAACCCAAAACCCGTGAACAAATGATGGCCTTGTTCGAAAATAAACCACTCGATTTTTCGCCCGGCACTTCCTGGAATTATTCCAACAGCGGCTATTCCATGCTCGGCTACATCATTGAACAGGTGGCAAAAACATCCTACGAAAAAGCAGTGCGTAACTATATTTTTTCACCGTTGAAAATGAAACATAGCGGGTTTGATTTTACTGATTTGAAAAGCCCGGATAAAACCGTGGGGTATTTCGTTTTAAATGCTCATGATACCGCGAAGGCTCCCATTGTGGATTCAACTGTTTCGTTTTCTGCAGGAGCCATCTATTCCACTACCGGAGATTTATATAAGTGGAGCCAGGCATTGGAGAATAATACGATCTTATCCGCATCCGAGCAGAATGAAGCCTACGCGCCTGTGAAAAATAATTACGGGTACGGATGGCAGATAGACACTCTTGACGGAAAAAGAAAATTATCTCACGGCGGCGGCATCCCCGGTTATATCACCATCTTGTCGCGCGTACCAACTGATGACGTAACCATTATCTTGTTGAGCAATGCATCCAATGAAAGTGTAGGAAAGATTTCAAACGATATTTATGCGATTTTGTATAATAAAAAATATGAATTGCCCAAAGATCGAAAGGCCATTAGCCTTGATGAGCAAACCATGAAACAATATGAAGGTGACTATGAGATTAAGCCCGGCTTAATAGTGAAGATACGTGCGAAGGATAGTGTATTGATCGCCACTCCGACGGGCCAGTCCACCAAAACACTGTTTGCAGAAAAGAAAGATTTTTTCTTTGAAAAAGAAGAAGATGTCCAGTTGGATTTTACAAGAAACGACAAAAGCGAAGTAGATGGCTTTGTGTTTCATCAGTCAGGCCGTGAGATAAAATGTAAGAAAATTAAATAGCCTGAAGAAAAATTAATACATAGCCCCCAAAAAGTAAAGCAACAAAAAAGAAAGATTTTATTTTGGTGAATGAACTTCGCAAAAGTCTCTTTTAACTATGTTTGCCCAACCGCATACAGATATGGAAAGGCTTACCCGTGCGAAGACCGGAAAACCTAAGGAGCGATGGTGTTTTCTTTGAACTTCTTGGTTACTTTTTCTTTCAAAGCGAGAAACAATCTTGAAGCAAGACGAAGTGGTGAAAGTCCTGGTGGTTTACGAGGATACAATCCGACGCTGAAGAATATAAAAAGCTATTATTTGTTTGTCTACTGCTTATCCCAAAATTACTATTGATCCTTGCCGATTGTTCATTCACCATTGACGATTCACCAATTATCATTTACTTTGCGTCCTAAACACAAAATGTCTTCATGAAGAATCCGACTTTCAAAAAAATACTTCCGCACTTAATTGCCGTAATCATTTTTTTAATTGTAGCAGTGATTTATTGCAAGCCTGCGTTGCAGGGCAAAGTAGTACAGCAATCGGATACGCAAGGCTGGCGCGGCATGGCACAACAATCTTTTGAGTTTAAAGACCAACATGGATACTATCCTTTGTGGACAAACAGTATGTTTAGCGGGATGCCGGCTTACCAGATTGCTTTTGACCCGAGAACTAAAATTACCGTTGGATATCTCACGTCTGTGATCACATTGGGCCTTCCGGTTCCTATTAGCTTTTTCTTTCTTGCATGTATCTGTTTTTATTTTTTATGCGTGGTGGCGGGCGCTAATCCGTGGATCAGTATTATGGGAGGGCTGGCTTATGCTTATTCTACTTTCGACCCGATAATAATTGCAGTGGGCCATAATACGCAAATGCTTTCCATCGGTTACGCCCCGGCAGTATTT
>JAHEZA010000535.1 GCA_023251335.1 Chitinophagaceae bacterium
TTTAATAAGAAACTTCCCTTCGAAAAAAATGACACTTCAAGGCAAATTCCACCTTATCTGAAAAAAGGCGATCTGATCGGAATTTGTTGCCCATCGGGCCATATCACGCTTGAGGAGTGCCAGCCTGCTATTAATAAAATGAAAGAATGGGGTTTTGAAATTCGTGTAGGCAATACCGTGGATGCCACCGATTTTACATTTGCCGGAACAGACCAGGAAAGAGCAAAGGACATGCAGCAAATGCTGGACGATCCGGAAATAAAAGCCATCATGCTTGGGCGCGGCGGCTATGGTGCTGTAAGAATGATTGATAAAATTAATTTCACAAAATTTGCAAAAACCCCGAAGTGGATAATAGGCTTTAGCGATGCCACGGTTTTTCATTGCCATATCAATCGCAATTATGGAATCGGTACCGTGCATTCCAAAATGTGTAACAGCTTTCCGGATGATTTCTCAACAGCAACACAATCACAAATTGATTCTATAGATTCCATCAGGCAATGTCTGACGGGAGAAAAAATGAAATATGAAAGATTACCTGTTGCCGAAAATCGCTATGGAGAAGGTACCGGGGATTTGGTGGGCGGCAATTTATCTATTATCCAGATGCTGGATGGCAGCGTATCGGACCTGCTTACCGAAGGGAAAATTCTTTTTATTGAAGACGTTGGCGAATATGCTTACAAGATCGATGGTATGCTTTGGAATTTAAAACGCAGTAAAAAATTAGACCGGCTGAAAGGTCTGGTTGTTGGTGCATTCAGAATAAAGCCCGACGACCCCGGAGAAGAATTCGGGAAAACAATTTATGATATGGTGATGGAAAAAGTGCAGGAATATCATTACCCTGTTTGTTTTGATTTTCCGGTGGGGCATGTAAGAGAAAATTATGCGTTGAAATGTGGAGTTAGGCATAAGTTGAGTGTGAGTAAGGAGAGGGCTGTTTTAGAATGCATTGGATAATCGTTCCATTGTTAGATTGTTATATTGTTGAATTGTTTTATTAATACTGATGACTATAATACCACCATATTTAAAACCCGGCGACACTATAGGGATTGTATGCCCCGCGGGATATATGCCTTTTGAAAAAGCGCAATCCTGTATTGAAACGCTTACAGATTGGGGATTTAAAGTGATTCCGGGAAAAACGCTCGGTCACCAGTTTCATTATTTTTCAGGAACGGATGAAGAAAGACGCAATGATCTGCAACGCATGATGGACGATAAAAACATTGATGCCATCCTATGCGGTAGGGGCGGTTACGGCATGGGGAGAATTATTGACAAATTGGACTTTACAAAGTTCGAAAAGCATCCAAAATGGATCGTTGGATTTAGCGATATCACCGTTCTTCATTCGCATTTACTTTCTAATTTTAAAATTGCTTCGCTACATGCGCCTATGGCCGCGGCTTTCAATGATGGTGAATATAAAAACCAATATATTCAAAGTCTTCACGATGCACTTCTTGGGAAAAAGGCACATTATAAAACCGAAGGAAATATGCTGGACCAGCCGGGAAATGCTCGTGGTGTTTTGGTGGGTGGCAATTTGTCGCTGTTGGTAAACGTGATAGGAACCACATCCGACATCAAAACAAAAAATAAAATTCTGTTTATTGAAGAGATCGGCGAATACATTTATAGCGTGGACAGAATGATGTATCAATTAAAACGAAGCGGAAAACTGGAACATTTGAAAGGATTGATCATCGGACGGTTTTCGGACATGAAAGACACGACGGTTCCATTTGGGCAAACGGTGGAAGATGCGATCAAAGATTTGGTAAAGGACTATCATTACCCGGTTTGCTTTGAATTTCCGGTAAGCCATGATAAAGAAAATTATGCGCTGAAAGTAGGCGTTTCCTATAAATTAAAAGTTGATAAAAATTTTGTTGAATTGAAGGAAAGATAATTTTTTTGATTAAATAAATAAAGCCTGTAGGTCGTGATGATCTGAAAAACTTCTAATTGTTTAAGATTTCCGTTGCAAAGAACTTAGTCAGATTTTAAAACCTGTAATGATTAGAAGTCTGAATATTCATTAGTTACATTGTGGCGGGACAGTGGGATGGCCGGACAAACGCGCGGAGCGATCGGGTTGTCCTTGAATTTTTTGTTTCTTTTTTGTTCAAGCAAAAAAGAAAAGAATTAAAAACAGCGAGTGAATTCAGTTGGAATCATAAGCATTAACGATCTAAACACTTTATTCAATAAATAAAATCTGTTTAATTTCTACGTTTACTGTTCGCACAAGAGATTATAAAAAAGATGCAAACAATTAATACCAAATCATATCTCTTTATTTTTCAAAATCCAACAACGACAACTTACAAAAGATCAAAACTTCCGGGAGCCATGTTCCGGTTTTTAATGCTGGCAAAGAATGAATTCCTCAAAAACATTCATGCTTTTCCATGATGAAAATCATTCTTTTTCCTTAACAACCCGTAACTTGTGGCAATAGTTTTACCTGTTAAAATCTAACTAATCGGCAGATCCGGGAAGAAGTTTGTTTAAATGAAATATCAGGCAGTTAGTAAAGCCTTTTTCAAATTCATAAAAACTAAATTATACAATCATGCCTCCATCCCCCAATCCTACTTTCCACATCGGCCTCACCATGGCCGGAGCGGGCTCCGCCGGCTGCTATACCGGCGGCGTTATGGATTATCTTTTTGAAATACTGGATTTGTGG
>JAHEZA010000536.1 GCA_023251335.1 Chitinophagaceae bacterium
GAATATTTACTTGAGATGAAATCTAATAATTATTATCAGGAATTCAAATCGCTTACGCGGAGATATGAGTATGCCTGGTACGGAAAATTTTTAATTGATCAGAATGCTTACCAGCATTTGAAAGAACAATACCAATTATTTAATAAGAAAGTATAACATAAATTGAAGCTATTTTTAAGATATGGTTTGTTGGGTATACTGCTTGTTGTAGTATTGATTAGCTGCGATCTTCAGAGCAAAAAGCGTATTCCTTCTTTGAGAGAAAGCTATCGGGAAACGGACAAATTGCCTTTTGGCGGATTTGTTGCCTACAAGGGCCTTCAGGCAGAATTTCCGGATTACTGGATCAATATTGCCGATAAGCCTTTTGATAAAACGTGGCCGGTTATCAAGAAAAATTCGAGCAAATACGCTCTCTATTTTTTGATCACAAAAAATCTGCTTCTTTCCGTTGAGGAGGTAAACGCCATGATAGAATATGTAAAGGCAGGAAACGATCTTTTTATTTCCGCGGATTACATCGACAGTAAGTTATTGGAAGCAGTGTATTGCACACTTGACAGAAAAAGTGAGATAGTAAATGAGGTCAATGGTAATATGTACGATACGCATGTAAGCATGTATTATGGGAACGATATAAAAACTTCAAATTACGGATATTATTATTTTCCCTTTTTAAATTACTTCAGTAGTTATGATACAGCCTACGCAAGAGTGCTAGGGGTAAATGAAAACAATCTTCCTAATTATTTAGTGATGTTTGCCGGTAGGGGAAGACTTTATCTTCATGTAGCGCCGCGGATTTTTAGCAATTATTTTTTATTGACGGATGACAACTACCACTTTTTTGAAAATGTTACTGCTTACCTTAGGTTCGATCCTCAATATGTATATTGGGATGAATATTATAAAAATCATGCTTCTAGTCGCAGCAAAAGCAATTTGGATAATGACGATCCGGATGATAATTTTTCTTCTTTAAATGTGGTGAAGCAAAATCCTCCTTTGTTATGGGCTTTCTGTATTGCAGTAACAGGGATTTTATTATATGTTCTTTTCAACGCAAAAAGAAAACGAAGTGCCATGGAAATTATAAAGCCCAATCCTAACGCTACGTTGGCTTTCACTGAAACCGTGGGCAGGCTTTATTTTCAGCAAAAGAATAATAAAAATATTACTGAAAAAATGATTACTTATTTTTATGAATATTTACGAAAAAAATATTTTATTAATACTTCAATTATCAATGATGAATTCATCAATTCATTATCGGGCAAAAGTGGCATTTCACACGATGAAACAAAGGGATTATTTCAAATAATAAAAAATATTCAGACACAGGAAAATGTAACGGATCAAGAATTGCTGACGTTGAATGAAAAGATTGACAATTTTAAAAAAATAAAAACTGATGGAAGAAAGTTTGTATGAGCAACGGATTGATATTAGTACCTTGAATAATGCGGTGATAAATATCAGAAACGAGATAAGCAAGATAATAGTAGGCCAGGAAAAAATGATTGATCTGCTCTTGATCGCCCTGCTTTCTGACGGGCATGTATTAATAGAAGGGGTACCTGGTGTGGCAAAAACCCTGACTTCAAAACTGCTGGCCAAAATCATTGACACTAATTTTTCAAGGATACAATTTACGCCCGACCTTATGCCCAGTGATGTGTTGGGAACTTCCGTCTTTAATCCGAAACAAGCCGAATTTGAATTTAAGCGTGGCCCTATTTTCAGCAACATCATTTTGATAGATGAAATAAACCGCGCACCTGCAAAAACACAATCCGCATTGTTTGAAGTAATGGAGGAGCGACAGGTAACCATAGACGGTATTACCCATTTTATGGACTTTCCTTTTTTAGTGATTGCTACTCAAAATCCGATAGAGCAGGAGGGAACCTACCGCTTACCGGAAGCGCAGTTAGACAGGTTTTTGTTTAAGATTATTATTGGCTATCCTACAGTAAACGAGGAAATAAACATACTTTTAAATCAGCAATCCATATCGCCTAATACCTTGCTGAATAATGTGCAAAAAATTGTTTCAACATTACAGATTACGGAATATAGAAATATTATTAATGAGGTAATTATTGATTCAAAATTGGTGGAGTTTATTGCAAAAATTGTGAACGAAACAAGGAAGAATCCTGCTCTTTACCTGGGTGCGTCCCCACGTGCGTCACTCGCAATTTTGAGAGCCTCAAAGGCCAATGCAGCCATTATGGGGAGAGATTTTGTAACGCCGGAAGATATCATTGAAATTGCAATTCCTGTAATGCGACACCGCATTATCTTAACTCCCGAAAAAGAAATGGAAGGTATTTCTGCTGATGAATTAATTAAGGACATTATTAGCAAGATCGAAGTGCCAAGATGATAATTGATGTACTCCCAATAAATAATTACAATTGAAGTTGATACAAAAATACTTTGGAGATTTGTTTATTAAGCAGCGATTTTATATGGCTATTGCTGCTTTAGCAGGGTTGTTTATTTCAGCCTTCTATATTCCGCTTTTAGAAAATATTTCCATCCTGGTGTTTTTTGTTTTTGTCACTTTTTTTATAATTGATTATTCCTTATTATTCTTTACAAAAAAAACACTTCCGGCCCAACGGCTAACGTCAAACCGGTTTAGCAATGGCGATAAAAATCGTATAGAAATTACTGTCAAAAATGAATTTAAATTTCAGG
>JAHEZA010000079.1 GCA_023251335.1 Chitinophagaceae bacterium
GTCTAATATGGTATGATACAATGGCCCGGTTACTTCAAAGCCCCGCAAATAATTTCTGTCAATCAGTTCTTTATTAAAATTGGCAGGATAATCAAGATAAAAATCGTTGTAGTAAGAAGTAGAAAAACCTGCCCGTAAATTAACATGGCCATCCTTTAAAACATTCAGCATATTTGAGCAAACAGAAAAGAGTGCACTGTCAGCCATGTTATTATTTATCTGTGGCCTGTATGTTTGATAAACCGCGTTCCAGTCAATGTTTTTGTAATCAAAAAACGAGTACCCTTCATCCACAGTTTTCCAGAGTGTTTCAAAAACTGTTACGGGGTCTGCTGATTCAGACTTTGGCATAATAACTTTTTCACAGGAAGAAAGCAGAAATGCAGCAGATAGAAATAAAAATATCTTTTTCATATAACTCCTTTAATAGTTTGACATAAATGTGAAGGAAATCAGATGCTCCGCCGCATACACAGCATTAATAGTTTTCATTTTGTAAAAATCCCAGCGGTAACTTATTTGCAGTGCATTGTGATTAAATAAAGGATAAGTAAGGGAAACTTCACTGGTAACCCGTATTAGTTTATTAACAGACACAATGCTGCTGTTTTTAAATAAATCACCAACAAAATTATTTTTTGGATCAATAAATTCTATCCGGTTTAGATAATACGGTCTTGCAATTTGTGAAATAAGAGGAATACCCAGATTGTACGATAAGGTGCAATTTCTTTTTCTCCATGTAAAATCTTTATCGAGTTTTGCTGCAGGTCCAATACTTAAAGCATAGTCATAAAATAATTGTGAGTTATCCAATTGTTCAGCCCGTTTTAAATTAAACAGGAATGAAGCATCGCCACCGGCATAAAGTTTTAATTTTTCATTCCACTGCTTTACTTTTAATAAATACTGATAGTCCAATACAAATCTTGTGGTCTTTACTTCCATTGGCCGTAAACCGTTGCCACGGTTGGTTGTTAATTTATTAAAAGTGGGCTCAAGTTTAAATTGACGGTATCTTTTCTCACTTGTTTTAATCAAACCCAGCGAAGGGCCAATACCTGACCCATTATATCGTACAAAGGAAGCGGCTTCATCATACATCGATTGGCCGGAAATACCGAAACCTAATAACCAATACCGTTGATTTTGTTTGCTATTTCGCGGAAATCCATCGGTTTGTGCTTCTGCGTTAAAAATGCAGCATGACAAAAGCATTAGTGTAACAATAACTTTGTTCATATTATTTTGTTTTGAAAAGCTTTGGAATGGCTACTGAATGTTTTCCTTTTAGCAATTCTTTTTCCAAATTAATTTTAATCTTGTTAGTGAAATTTTTCCTGTTTTCAACACTATATACATACACTTCACCTGTAGTAAGATTGTATATGTTAGAATAAACGGTAAGTTCCTCCTGGTGAGTTTGTGCAAGTATTTTCTGTACATTATCTATTGTCGCCGATGAATCAATATGCAACATTGAATCTGCTGCGGCAAACCGCATACACTTTTGTTCCCCACCATAAGAAGGATTGGATAAATTAAAATTGGTGAGTAATTGATAATTACCGATACGGCGGTGTATCTGTAGCTTCCCTTCATATACGCCAATTGCAGCGGAATTGCCTTTTTTATCTGCAAACATTACATGTATATCTTCCATTTCTGGTATTCTATATTTTTCCACATAAGAAATTGCTTCATCAACTGTCTTGCATTCTGCCAATATTTTAGTCCATATATAGCAATGGCAATCTTCCTTATTATCGTTATCAGGATATGGTGCATTAGGAGTTCTTGTTCCGTCAAAAAATAAGCCTTCCGTATTCATTCCTCCCTGGGCGGTTTTCTAACTTGTGAAATCAAAATAGAGCATTCCAAATTTTTTACCAGATGGAGGAACAAATGTTACCTCTGCATCACGTGCATACCAATCTTCATGATTGGCAATTAAAATAGTTTTGCCATCTGTTAAAAACATGATGAAGCAGCCAAAGCTGGCGCTTATAAAAGACGTTGCAACGCATGTAGCAATAATCTTTTTCATCTTTACTTATTTTTTATATTAAAATTTGTAAACACGGCACTCATATCCGGTTTCATTTTTGGCCCACTGCCAGCAAATCTTGCCATTACCAAAATACCGGCCTGAACAGGTTTATCCAGCCATTCTAAATTGTAGCTGGTGATTATCTTCCAGTCGTTACTATCAGTGTTTTTTATGGAACAGGTTACGGTGGTTCCTTTTTTTTCAAAACGCAGCCATCCATTCATTCCTTTTATTTTATCTGCTGGGCCTTTAGATTTTCCATTCTGTGTTTTTCGTAAAAAGTACTTCGCGCTGCTGTTGCCCCCGGTGCCGATGCAGAGAGTAATATTATTTTCTTCCGGGCTTTCGCTATCCCTCAATATCATGCCTGCCTGCTGAAATCCATTATCAGGCGATTCCTTTTTATTACTTCTTTTTGTCATGTTGATTTTTGTTTCTATTACAAAATCACCGGCAACAGGCTGATAAAGCATTCCTGCCGTCTCATCATCTTCCCACGAGCCTTTCATTATCGGAATTAATGTAATGGAATCAGCGCTTTTGCAGGCTACAAAAAAATCTTTTTTAAAATACTGCCATTCGTCAGAAATCTTTTCTGCTGGCATATCGTTATTTTTTTTCCCGATGGATGCAATTACATTATTTAATGAGCTGGTCGGTGAAACAATATTATAGCTTCCCCAAAAACCCGTATCAAAATCTGAAGGGAGGTTGGCAACTAAATTTTTTCTTTTCCATTCTTCCCCTTTACTGATGCTTTCTGTAAAAGATGCAGGGTCATCAGTTACCGCCATTTCTGTAGTAATAGTAAGGTTCAGGTCAATGTTTTTACCTGGTTGTTTGTAGGCAATTTGATATGCTGCATAAGCATTATTTAAAATAAAGTAACCATCCATTTTTGAGAAATTCGCATTTTTAACCCATCCTTTTCTTTTAAAATCTATATGGAGCAAACTGGCAAAAAGCTTGTCTGTACCTGTAAGTCCTTTTGCATAACTAATTCCCAATGGACTATTTTGAGATTCATATTTAATAATGGAAAAATCTTCTGCGTCAATATAAATTTTCCCTTTGTCAAGCGCCTCATGCACAGTTGGCTTTTGGTCAAAGCTTATTATATAAACATTCCTGTCATCGTAGCTTATGACAGAGTCTTTATGATATACAAACCATTTTATTTTTTTTGCATCCAGGAAATCAGGAAAGTCAATACTGAAACTTTTGCTTATCAGTTCTTCCGGGCCTCCTCCCGGATGATAATCTTCAAAGAGCCTTGTATAAGCCACATCTTCCTTGCATCTTCCCTTTTCCATTTTTAACTTATAATCTTTACCCGAAGGGAAGTACTGGCTTTTAAAAATAGCCTCTGCTACAGAGAAATAATCAGATGTGTCTTTAATTATCTCCCTGTAAAAAAAGTGATTTTCAAAATTACCTGCAGGTAGTAATTTATGTGTTGCTTCAATTGCTTTTTGTATTATTTCCGAAGCCCCAATTGGTTTTACAATTACTCCTGGCAATACAACCCGGCTTCGTTCCAATTTTATTATTGAATCGCTATAACCGGAAACAGGAATAATCTGTGAATTGTATCCTACAGCCGAAATTTTTATTGAATCAGGATTAGCAGGTATGTGTATATTAAATGCTCCCTCATTGTTTGAGATAATACCGGATATCCTGCCGTTGTGGTAGATGCTGATGCTGGCAGCAACAATGGGTTGAGCAGTTTGCTTATCTGTAATCCTGGCTTTTAATGTTTGTGCCTGTGCGGATACTACAATGAAAGTAAACAGCGCACCAATACCAAAAAGATAGATATACTTATTCATAATTCCACATTTAATAAACCGTTTCAGCAGCCATGCGAATAAAAGACAAGTTCCGGGTGATTTTTGTTACAGGGTATTTTATGAATTTAATTCAGTCCGCCAAGATGGAACTCATAATTATGAATTGCCAGCTTGTTTTGACCATTCCAGGGGCGAAAAACCGGTTAGTTTTTTAAAGTTTATAAAAAAAGTAGTTTTTGATTTATAGCCGGCCTCAGCGGCAATTCCCTGAAGATTAAGGTGTGAATAATCCGGATTGACTAAAATTTTCTTAGCTTCTTCAACCCTGTAGGTGTTGATGAATTCAAAAAAGTTCATTTGTAATTGCTCGTTGATTACCTGCGTGAGATGATTTTTTGAAATATTCATTATACTGGCAAGAGAATGAATATTTAACTCCGGCTGTTTAAATAGTTTTTCTTCTTCCATTATTTTTTGCAAATCTGTCAGTAGTTTTTTTGCGTGCTCAGGTTTGAGGCCCGACTTCCTGTATTTTGAGACAAGGACGGATTCTGTTTCCTGAATTGGCTTTTCAATATTGAGGATATTCTCTTGTACACGATTGCCAGGTTTTAGTTCATCTTCATTGCTCCGTGTTGCAGTTTCCATTTCTTTTTCCGCTGGGAAACCTGTTTCAGGCAAAAATAAACCGGGCCTTGCCAGGACATTATAACTTATCAGGTAAATACAAAGTGTAATCATCACCTGGATAAAACCAAAATATTTTCCAAGACCTTGAACGCCAAACAATGAAAGATGAGACAGTGCAAATGAAAAAATGTAAATACATGTTATTATAACCAACAATCTTTTTAACCAGCGCAGGTCCCTCTCTTCAATGTTTGAATATGTTTCCAACACCCCGGCATGATACTTTGTAAGCCTGCGTATTGAAAGTATATTATAAATAAGTATCTGAATCACCAGCAACTCAAACCCCACGACTTCAAGAATATCACTTGAAAATTTATCTGGCTGCCAGCCGCTCAAAAAAGTAACCAGGTCTGTCGAAAAAAAAATAAAGAAAGGTGCAAAATGTAAAAAATGCTTTTTATTAAAGTGAGATGTGGATGTGGTTAAATAATAAATAAAAAGATAAAGCAGGGGACCGTACAGATAAGCAGAATTGCTGATAAGGAATGCTATAATTCTTTTCCCGGATGTATCGCTGTTTTGAACAAACCAATCTTCAAGCAGGCCAACTGAAAAAAAGAATACATATAAGCCCAACATAAGATTGGAGAGGCGATGCCTGCTTTTTAAAAAGAAAAAAACGGAAAGCAATATCCCCTGAAATGTACCGATTAATTGTAAAAATGATACTTGCATTAACCTGCTTAAATATTTTCCCGCTGTTGGTGTTCCCATCCCGGACAGCCGCAGTTGGTATTGAGCGTGGGCTTTGAAGCGATGGCTTCACCAGCGGCTGATCTTAATGGAGTCATTCGTATTCAAGTTCAAAGATAGGGCTTTGTTCAATTGGTTTTGCTGGTGAAGCAGCCGCACTTATGCCTGGCTCAACACCGACAAACGACTCAACGTTGAGCCCAAACTGTAGCTGAAAAATTTACTGCCGATTGCTCTTCCGTCAGGCTCCGCCATTGCAAATATTTTTGCTGTGCGTTCGTGCTAATTCAATTATAGAGTATAAATCAAAGCCATCTTCTGACTTTTGTTTTATAATCAGAATATTGTTGTCCAAACCTACGGTCAAGATATTTTTCTTCACGCTTAATCACGTATTCCTGAACGATTAAAAATAAAAAAGGCAGTAGTACTAAATTCCACCAGTTGCCGATTATAAATGATAGCCCGATGTAAAAAAGAAGTAAGCTAATGTACATTGGATTGCGGCTTACCGAATAAATACCTGTAGTTTGTAATGAGTTTGCAGGTTTAATGGTAACCAGGGTGTTTTTCGTTTTAAAGAACTGTCGCAGTGCCGGAAAATTAAAAAGCAAACCGATTAGAATGATGACCGAGCCAATAATCTTTGACGTTGTAGTATAAAAAAAAATCCTGCTGAATGGCAGAAGCCTTTGAATAAGGACCGCAGCAAAAAACGTGGCTACATAAAGAAACGGTGGTGGAATGTGTATTCCGGGGTTGTCTTTATTATTTCCCATCATTTTAGTTTTAGTCAAAGATAAAAATAATGTTTTGTTATGATGTAAAGTTTGCTATTGGAGACAAAATATCAACCGTCTCCTTTCTTTATTATAGTCAGTGGTATCAATAATCTTTTAGTATTAGTCCTTTATCCTTAAATTGGTTTAATAATATTTTAGAAAAAAGCCATACTGACATTAGTTTAAATACTTTATTTCTCAACCAAATGCCAAAATCACTTTTGGGTACAAATGATTTTGCAAATGCCTGTGCTGCTTTTTGTTTCTTGTTTATAAAAGGTTTGAATGTATTCTCATATTGCTCAAAAGCAGTTTTGTAGTTACCATTTGATTGCTGTAGCTCCCCTGCAAGAATATACGCACCAACCATTGCAAGAGTTGAACCTTTTCCTGATAATAATGATGGGCAATCGCAAGCATCACCAACTAAAGTGATCCTTCCCTTAGACCATTTTTCCATTTTAATCTGGCTAACCGTATCAAAATAGAAATCCGACGTTGAGTCAATTTTTGAAAGTAGCTCTGAGCATTTCCAACCAATATTCATAAACTGGTCTTTCAGGATTTGTTTTTGTTTTTCAATATCATGATGCTCAAAATCTAACTTTTCAGGTGATGCGAATATAAAAAAAGCCGCTGCTTTATTTCCAGCGTAGGAATAAAGCGCAACTTGTTTAAATGGTACATTGTACATTGAAAAAGCCCTGCCTTCAAAAGAGAATTTATTTATCGTAAATGATGAAGTGTAATAGCCATAATATTTTTCAAATTGCAATTCGTCTCCAAAAATCAAATTCCGAACGTTAGAATGCAATCCGTCTGCACCAACGAGTAAATCAAATGAACGGCTAAGGCCGCTTTTAAATGTCACAGTTACATTCTCTTCATCCTGCTCAATTTTGCTTATGGTGTCGCCAAAAATAATTTCAGTTTCTTTGTCAAGGCTATTGTATATAACCTTTGCCAGGTCGCTTCTAAGCAGCGTTAATGCCCTGTTGTTCATCAACTTTTTAATTTTCTGATAGTTCATACTACCTTTTTCATTATTGTCTTTGTCGACAAAAACAAGTTTTGAAAATTCAATATCCACTTTTTCAAGTTCCGGTAGAATGTTCATTTTTTCAGCAACGTCGTATCCTGCACCCATAAAATCAATTGCATAACCGCCTTCCCGTAATTTGGGTGAAATCTCAATAATTGTCGGGTTGAAGCCAAATCTTTTTAACCAAAAGGCAAGCGATACGCCTGCTATGCCGGCTCCTGATATTAAAATGTTTTTATTGTCCATGGTGTTTCCGTGCATTGTCGAGGTTATGAACTAAAACTGAATATAGAACGTCGAACCCTAACTGCTACAACGGGCCGACGTAACTTATTTGTCCTCCATGATTAGCTTCATGATCAATTACATGAACCACTTGAGATAGTTCTTAATCGCATGATAGCTGTCGGGCGAAAAACCAGAGATGAAGGTAAATACAAAAAGTTGATATTTATTCGTCTACTGAAGATCCAAAGGATAGTGTGGATTAGCGGTTGGTTGTTTTTTTGTTTGTCGGTTCATAATAATGTATTACTGCGCCGCCACTAAAAATTTTTGTCTTTACAAGTTTTAGAATTTTTCTGTCAGTGATGTTTTTAAATAACGGCAAACCGTTTCCTGCTATCACAGGGTGAAAACAAAGTTGGTATTCGTCTATGAGATTAAGTTTTGTCAATGCTGCAATCAAACTTGGACTGCCAACAAAAATATCTTTACCCGGTTGTTGTTTAAGATGTAAAACTTCTTCTTCAGGATTTCGGGTGGCCAATTTTGCGCTTTTCCAACCTACATTTTTAAGCGTATGAGAAAAAACAATTTTTTGGATGTTGTCAATAGCCAAAGCAAAGTCGTTCATTGACTTTTCTTCCGAAGGATTTTCTAAAATCGTTCGCCAAAATTCCATAAGTTGATACGTTGTTCTGCCATACAGAATTACATCTCCCTGGCCTAATAGTTCTGCATAATGCATATGTATTTCTTCATCAGGCAGCCCTGCTGTATGGTCGCAAAACCCGTCAACTGTCATATTGATTGCTGCAATTACTTTTCTCATATTTTGTTTTTCGTCTCTGTGTTTTGACGGTTCATTGTTTTTTATTTGTTATTGATTTGTTCTGCAAGTCCGATTAGTAGTCCTTCAACTCCGCGAATGTAGCATAGCCGGTATATGTCTTGATAGTTTACAATTTCGTCAACAAGTTCAGCGCCTTGTTTGGTAAGCCTGGGCACTAACTCGTCAATATTGTCAACTTTGAACATAACT
>JAHEZA010000080.1 GCA_023251335.1 Chitinophagaceae bacterium
TCCACAATGATAGTAAAGCGCCAGCCAATGCCAACGGAACCGTAATCATAATAATAAAGGGGTCAATAAAACTTTCAAATTGTGCCGCCAACACAAGATAAATAAGTATCAGCGCCAGTAAAAAAGCAAAGACGGTATTTCCTGAACTTTCAGAATAATCCCTGGACGTGCCGCTGAGTGCAGTTGTGAAGGATTCGTCCAGAAGTTTATTAGAAATTCTCTCCATTTCTTTGATCCCATCGCCAACAGTTTTTCCCGGGGCAAGGCCTGCTGATATCGTAGCCGATTTATACCGGTTAAAATGATAAATGGTCGGCGGTGCAGAGGCCTCGGCGGTAGTTACTAAATTATCAAGCCCGATGTTTTCGCCTCGAATATTTTTTACCATTATCTTACTGAGGTCATTGGGGTCATCTCTATCTCCGCGATCTACCTGTCCCAAAACCTCATATTGTTTTCCGGATTTTAAAAAATAACCAAGCCTTCTGTCACTGTATGCGAGTTCCAATGCCTGGTTAATATCGTCCACGCTTACGCCAAGTTCGCTGGCTCTGAGTCGGTCAATATTTATGCGAAGTTCTGGTTTATTAAATTTGAGATCTGCATCCACCCCTTGTAATATGGGGCTTTGTTTTGCTTCGTCCAAAAATTCAGGAAGAACTTTCCTTATCTTATCAAAGTCATTATTTTCTATTACAAACTGCACCGGCTGTCCGCCATGCCGGCTAGTTGATATCGTTTCCTGTTGTGATGCAAATGCCCTTCCCTGGGGGAATTTTTTCAAATTCCTGTTTACCATATCCACAATCTGCTGTTGCGTACGGCCGCGGTCTTTCGGATCAGAAAGCATCACATTAAAGAATCCGCTATTGACTGATCCGCCGCCAAAGCCAGGAGCCGTAAGACTTATAAGCATTGTTTTTTCAGGAATAGAATCGGTAAGAAACGTTCCCAGTGTATCCATATACGAATCCATATAGTCATAGGAGGTGCCTTCCGGCGCGGTCACGTTTAATCTAAACTGATTACGATCTTCGAGAGGCGCCAACTCTGAAGGAATACCGGTGAATATAACATAGATAATACCAAAGCAAACTACAACCATCGCCAGGGCTACCCATTTGAATTTCATGAATTTTATCAAACTTTTCTTGTAGCCATTTTCCATGCCTGTAAAAAATGGCTCTGTCTTTCTATAGAACCAGGAATGCCCGATTTTTTTGTGGGTCAATTTTACATTAAGCACCACCGTAAGCGTTAGAGATACAAAAGCGGAAATCAGTACAGCGCCCGCAACTACGATTCCAAATTCACGAAACAATCGCCCGACAAAACCCTGTAAGAAAATGATGGGCAAAAACACAATGGCTAATGTAATAGAGGTGGATATAACTGCGAAGTAAATTTCTTTTGAACCTTCTTTGGCGGCCTGGTATTTATTCATTCCGCCTTCTATCTTTTTAAAAATATTTTCCGTGACCACGATGCCGTCATCTACCACAAGCCCCGTCGCCAGTACGATACCAAGAAGTGTTAACACGTTGATCGTGAACCCAAAAAGATACATAATAAAGAATGCGCCTATCAACGAAACCGGAATGTCGAATAATGGACGCAATGCAAGTATCCAGTCGCGAAAAAATAAATAGATAATCATGATCACCAGGATTAATGCAATGATCAATGTTTCTTCTACTTCCGAAATAGATTTTTTAATGAACTTTGTCTGATCCATTCCTACATCCATCTTTATGTCTTTGGGAACATCCTTTTTAATCTGGGCCAGCCTTTTGTAAAATTCGTCTGAGATAGAAACGTAATTAGCACCGGGCTGTGGAACTATCGCCAGCATGATCATGGGGACGCCACTTTCCTTTAATCCGGATTCTTCATTTTCCGGCCCCAGCACTACATCCGCCACATCACTTAATTTTACGTTAACTCCATCTATATTTTTGATGATCAGATTTTTAAACTGTTCCTCGGTATTCAATTTTCCGAATGTGCGAACAGATAGCTCGGTCGTGTTTCCCGAAATTTTTCCGGCCGGAAGTTCCACGCTTTGCGTAAGTAATGCATTTTGAATATCATTGGTTGAAAGGCCGTAAGCCTGTAATCGATCCGGCTTAAACCAAAGACGCATGGCAAATCTTTTTTCACCCCAAACAGATATGGAGCTTACACCCTGTATGGTCTGTAAACGCTCTACTATATTGTTTTCAGCATACTCCGTTACTTCCAGCAGATTACGGCTGGTACTTTGCACCGTTACAGCTATGATGGGTTGCGCATTGGCATCAGCTTTTGAGATCACTGGTGGCGCGTCAATATCCTGCGGAAGACTTCTGGTAGCCTGGCCAACTTTATCCCTCACATCATTCGCGGCAGTTTCCAGGTCCACACCCAATTCAAACTCAACGTTTATCCTACTGCCGCCCTGGTTGCTGGATGAACTAATATTTTTTACTCCTGGAATTCCATTGATGGCTTTTTCAAGCGGTTCAGTAATTTGCGACTCAATAATGTCTGAATTAGCGCCCGCATACGAAGTACTTACAGAAATGTTTGGTGGATCAATAGCCGGATAATCCCTCACGCCCAAAAACTTAAATCCAATCAGCCCAAAAAGTAAGATCACCAGGTTTAAAACGATGGCAAATACAGGTCGGCGCAGGCTTATTTCAGAAATATTCACGATTAAAAAACTATTTATTTACAGATGAAAGGTTGATCTGGCTTCCGGGTTTTATAGAAAGCAAGCCAGTAGTAATAACGGTATCACCAATAGACAGTCCACTCAAAATTTCCACTTTAGCGGAATCCCGTGTGCCGGTAGTTACCACTTTAAAGTTAGCAATTCCGCCATTATAGACAATTACTTTTTTATCCCGGGCTTCCGGAATAATGGACTGAGTCGGAATCATTATGGCGTCATTATTATCACCCATATCGAACGCTACTTTTGCAAAGGATCCGGCCGTAATATTATTATCTCTGTTTTCTACTGCGGCATGCACTTTCAGGCTCCTGTTGTCTGCTGTGATTCCCGCTTCAGTTGCATATATCTTGGCATTATACTTTTTGTTTGATGCTTCTGTGGTAAAGTAAATGACGTTTCCAAGTTTTACTTCCGGCGTATATCTTTCGGGCACACTGAATTCCAATTTTAATCTGCTATCCTGTTTGATAGAGGTAATGATAGTTGCGGGCGTAATAAAGGCGCCGATGCTGATATTCTTAAATCCCAATTTACCATCAAAGGGGGCCGTGATAATTGTTTTATCTATGGACGCATTCAATACCTCCATATCAGCTTTTATCGAACTCACGTCCAGTACGCTCAAATCATAATCCTGCTGGCTTATGCCGCCAATCTTTAATAATTCTTCCTGGCGTTTTTGTGTTTGTTGAGCTACTTCCAGTTGCACTTTCAACTTGTTAAGTTGCGCCTGTAGGTCGCCATCAAAAAGCCTTGCCAATAAAGTACCTTTTTTTACATGAGCGCCTTCCTTGATAGAAAGATAGGTCACTTTTCCTGAGACTTCGGGATGTATGTCAGTTTCTTCAAAAGGTAACAAAGTGCCGGCCACTTCTATGCCTGAGTGCAATACTGAAGGCCGAATAATGTATCCCTCTACCGGCAATGCAGCATGCTGCGGGTCGCTCTTAGGAGTATTCGTTTTTTTGCTTTTACTTCCACAGGACGATATAAGAAATAGGATAACTATACCTGAGATTATTAAATTTCCGTGCTTCAATTTCATTAACTAATTTCCTTTTTTGAGAGCTGAATAAATAAGACGACTAAAATTTAAAAATCCTTCGCGGAGATTTTTTTTATTTTTTATAAGGTGCAATTTCTCTCACGAAACTACCTTCAATAGTTGCCTGGCCTTGTTGGCAACGTGAATTAATTGTTGCCTCTCATTACTCAATACCGTAATGTGCCCCATTTTTCGCCCCGGCCGCGTTTCTTTTTTGCCGTATATATGAACAAATAAATTATCTATTTCCAAAACTTCTTTGAGGCCCTCGTATTTCACTATTCCATTGTAACCGGGCTCGCCAACAAGGTTGACCATTGCAGAATTCATGATAGGTTTTGTTTTTCCCAGGGGATATTCCAATATCACGCGCCATAGCATATCAAACTGTGAAGAGAAAGCCGCCTCAATGGTATGATGTCCGCTGTTATGCACCCTCGGCGCTGTTTCATTTACGAGAATATTATTATCAATATCTAAAAACAACTCTACTGCGAAAATGCCGGGACTTTGCAGGTTTTTAACTACCGCCAACGCTACGGCTTCTGCCTTCCATAATATTTTTTCTTCCATAACGGCTGGCGATAACTGGTATTCCAATTGATTAAGATCGTGATTAAAGATCATTTCCACGGGAGGATAGATCGCATTTTTTTCATCTTCACCTACGGCTACAATGATGGAAATTTCTTTTTTAATTGTAACTAATTTTTCGAGAACCGCTGCTTCATCAAAACCATTCTCAAGATCGCTTTCCCTCTTTAATATTTCTACGCCTCTGCCGTCATAACCGCCCGTAGCGATTTTGTGGGCTGCAGGTAAAAAATCGAGATGTTCTTGTAAATCATTTTTTCGATTCGTAATAACAAAGGGCGAAGAGGGAATTTGATTATCGCGGTAAAAATTTTTCTGAGTGATTTTATTTTTAATAATCTCTAATGCCGAAGGACGTGGATAAACTTTTACACCTTCCGACTCCAATTTCTTAAGCGCATCAATATTTACCGATTCAATTTCAATTGTAATAGCATCAAGATCTTTACCAAAACTATAAACGTCTTCAAAATTGGTAATATCTCCTTTTGTAAAGTGATGGCAAAGATGCGCTGCGGGACAATCATCGTTGTTTTCAAGTACAAAAGTTTCTACCGGATAATTCGCTGCAGCCTGCAACAACATTCGTCCTAACTGGCCTCCGCCGAGTATTCCTGTTTTTTTCATGAAAAATTTTCGTGCAAGATAAAGTTCGCAAATTTACAGGAAGAAATTGAAACACGAACCATGCTTAAAGTTTAGTGTTGAAAGCCAAAGGCAAACGCACGAAAACAAAAAAACGATTATTTGTTTGTTCACTGTTTATCAATATTCTTCTCATCTAAATTTAATTCATTTCTCATAAAAATATTATCATTGCAAATATGTTTTCTAAAAGCACATTAATCATTTTATTTATTCTACCGTTAATGGCGCAAGCGCAGCAAAAGAAAAGAGCCCGGGATTACGGAGTTAAAATTGGTGTGATGCCAACTGGCAACCTAAACGCCATTACGGATGTGGCTGGTGTGAAAGTGGGACAAACTACTTTGATAAAAGATGATTCAATTCGTACAGGGGTCACTGTTATACTACCTTATGAAGGAAACATTTTTCAACAAAAAGTTCCTGCAGCCATCTTTGTCGGTAACGGATTTGGAAAACTTGCCGGAAGCACACAGGTAAATGAACTGGGTAATCTTGAAACGCCCATATTACTGACCAACACTTTAAACGTGGCTGTCGGAATGAACGCGTTGATAGATTATACACTCAATGAAAAAGGAAATGAATCAGTAAGATCAGTCAACGCAGTGGTTGGCGAAACGAATGATGGATTTTTAAATGACATACGTGGAAGGCATGTAACAGAAGCAGATGTTTTTTCCGCTATAAAGAATGCAAAGGATGGAAGAGTAGAAGAGGGAAATGTTGGTGCGGGAACCGGAACCATTTGTTTTGGGTATAAAGGAGGCATCGGTACGTCATCGCGAAAATTGCCCCAGAGCCTGGGCGGTTATACAGTCGGTGTGCTGGTACAAACAAATTTTGGTGGCGTGTTGCAAATCGATGGAGTACCTGTTGGAAAAGAGTTAGGTAAATTTAGTTTCAGTGATGAGCTTTTAAATAATGCAGATGGGTCATGTATGATAGTAGTGGCAACAGATGCGCCTTTGGATCATCGCAACTTGTTGCGCCTCGCAAAACGTGCTATCATTGGTATGGGCAAAACCGGTGGCATAGAATCCAACGGTAGCGGCGATTATGTTATCGCTTTTTCGACAGCCGACAGTTTGAGAGTGCCTTACATAGCAAAGCAACAAATTAGCAATAATCCTGTTTTGCAAAACGATGATATGTCGGCCCTATTTATGGCAACGATCGAAGCAACGGAAGAAGCAATTATTAATTCGCTGTTTGCCGCTGAAACCATAACGGGCATGGATGGACACAAAGTGGAATCCTTACCTCTGGATAAAGTGCTGCCTATTTTAAAAAAGTATAACCGCAATGAAAAATGAATGCAATTTATTCGATAATAAACGGAGAATTGATTTTAAAAGATGAAGCGGCTATAGCTATTTCCGATCTTTCTATTATGCGAGGCTTCGGTATTTTTGATTTCTTCAGAACGGTTAATTACCAGCCGGTGTTTTTAGAAGACCATCTCGACAGGTTTTATTTTTCCGCGGCAGAAATGTTTATGGATGTGGGCTACGACCGCTATCAGTTAAGTAAAATAATACAACGGTTAATTGATAAAAATAAGATTCCGGATTCGGGCATCAGGATTACACTAACCGGTGGCTATACTGAAGACAATTATTCGATGACAAAGCCGAACCTGCTGATCACCCAGTCTCCGTTTATTTTTGATAGGGAAAAATTTAATAAGGGCACGACTTTGGTGACTTACCGGCATCAAAGACAATTGCCCCAGGTAAAAACGATTGATTATTTAATGGCCATCAGATTACAACGCTTCATCAAAGAAAACAATGCAGATGATGTACTGTATCATAATGGAAACGAAATCTGTGAATGTCCCCGAAGCAATTTTTTTGTCGTTACAAAAACTGACGAAGTGATAACCCCATCAAAAAATATTTTAAGAGGAATCACCCGTAAAAAAATTCTTGACTTCTCTGAATTTAAAATTAGCGAAGCCACCATCAGGACGGAAGATATTTTCAACATCAGGGAAGCGTTCCTCACCAGCACCACTAAATATGTACTACCTGTTTTAAAAATCGATGGAAAAGAAATAGGGGATGGAAAACCGGGAAAAATTACACGGAACATTTATGAACGTTTTCTTTCGATCAAAGAAAATTGAGTACGAAATCAAGATATGTTAACACTGGCAACATCAGCGATTTGTTAAAAGGGGCATTACATGTGGGGAAATAATTTTATAAAAGATTGCCGGATACACTAAATTTATGCTTTCCAGTCGCCTGGTAATTCAAGAAGATTATACTCTTTTAATATGTTGACGCCGGAATTGCAAAAAGAAATAGACGAAAAGTGGAACGCTTGCTGGCCGCTTTGCCAGCTAAAGCCTATTGTTATTCTTGACCTGATAAGTTATATTTTTTTTATAAAAAAAATAAGCAGCGATCAGTTAACAGATTTTGCGGATCAGCGGACAGACCGTTCCCACCGGCAGGCTGACAAAAAAACTGGCAAATTACCCGGATCGATTTTAGCGGGCGCCAATGGAAAAAAGGAACAATTTGCCGGTGATTTTTTTAATGAACCGGGCGATAAAAATATGTACGCTCTTTTGACGGATCCGACGGGGATAGCGGGTTTAGAAAAAGAGTATTCATTGCATCCGGTTTATGGGATTTTCATCAAAGGCGGTTTGCTGATGCATCCTACTTCCAAGTTATTAGATACATCCCTCGGAATACTAAGAATAATAAGTGGCGCCGATCATCATATAAAAGGAGAAATATTCTGTTACCTGTTAAGCAAAGCACAATACATTGATGGTAACGGCCATGTGTACCTGCCTCCACATCTTGTCGATCTTTTAGTAGCCATTATCCGGCCTCGTACGAATGACGTTGTTTTAAATCCAACATTAGGAAATGGAAATATTTTGGTGAGTTGCGCCAAATATCTTTCGGGTAACAACGCCGATTCTTTAATCTATGACGCTGAATCGCAAAAGCTAAAAGGCCTGGCGTCTGACATAACCAGTCTTAGGATCGGCGCTATGAATTTATCGCTAAATGGTATTAGCACAGGGGGATTGAAAGCGCTCGATGTCTTTGCTCCACTTAATTCTTTTAGTGATGTTGCGGCCACTGTCATCTTATCTAATCTGATCTTTTTAAACAGTGAAAACAATGACATGGCAGACGGAAATGCCCGAAGAGACGCAACAAGAAAGGATATCTATTACGTTGATTTTATTTTAAAAAATTTGAACGAGGGCACACGCTGCGCAATAGTGGTGCCGGGGCTTATGTCTTATCACACGGGAA
>JAHEZA010000537.1 GCA_023251335.1 Chitinophagaceae bacterium
GATTATTATCAATTCGCCTCACAACCCTACCGGACAAATTCTGAACAAGAATGATATTAACGAGCTAAGAAATATTGTGACCGGTACCAACATCCTCATCTTGAGTGATGAAGTGTATGAGCCGATCATTTTTGACGGTTCCCTGCATGAAAGCATTTTGAAATACCCTGGCCTTTTTCAACGAAGTTTTGTAACATTCTCCTTTGGAAAAGTATATCATTGCACCGGATGGAAAATTGGATATTGCATTGCTCCGGATCACTTTATGAAAGAGTTTCTAAAAGTCCATCAGTATAATTGCTTCAGTTGCAATACACCTGTACAATTCGCGCTATCAACATTTCTACAAGAAAAAAATGAATACCTCAAATTGGGCGACTTCTTCCAGACGAAAAGAGATATATTCAATGGGCTAATGGCCGAAACAACATTCAAAAGCCTCCCGTCTTTTGGAACATACTTTCAGCTATATTCCTATGCAGATATAAGCGACGAATCCGACATTGCTTTTGCAAAAAAATTAACTACTGAAGCCGGTGTCGCCGCAATACCACTTTCCGCATTTTACAAATCAGCAAAAGACAATAAAATACTACGATTTTGCTTTGCAAAAAAGGAAGATACTCTCAAAACAGCTGTAGAACGATTGAGTAAATACCTTCGCTCCGTTTAAGATTCCGTTCAGATCCAATTTTCTTTTTATAGGCAAAACACCACCACAGCTAAATCTTTTATTAATAGATTACTAATTTTATTAGTGTTAATAAATATTAATTTCTATATTTGCCCAACATATAACTTTACAATACAAATTCATTTTAAATAAAGTAACCATGGCAGCAAATAATAGCAACGCAGATAAAAATTCTGAAAAATTAAAAGCTTTAAAATTAACCATAGATAAGATAGATAAAGACTTTGGGAAAGGCAGTGTAATGATGATGAATGAACGTTCACAGGAGCCGCATGAGGTTATCTCAAGTGGCTCTATTGGGTTAGATGTTGCTCTGGGAATCGGTGGACTTCCAAAAGGAAGAGTAGTAGAAATATACGGTCCGGAATCCTCCGGTAAAACAACCCTGGCAATTCACGTAATAGCCGAAGCACAAAAGAAAGGCGGTATGTGCGCTATCATTGATGCAGAACACGCTTTTGACAGTACCTACGCAAGAAAATTAGGCGTTGATGTAGATAACTTACTAATAAGCCAGCCTGATTATGGCGAACAGGGGTTGGAAATCGCCGACCGCCTGATCCTTTCAGGCGCTTTAGATGTGGTAGTGGTAGATTCTGTTGCTGCATTGGTTCCGAAGGGAGAATTAGAAGGGGAAATGGGCGACAGTAAAATGGGATTGCAGGCAAGATTGATGAGCCAGGCAATGAGAAAACTAACCGCGACTATTAGCAAAACAAATTGTTGTTGCATTTTTATAAACCAACTTCGTGATAAGATAGGCGTTATGTTTGGAAGCCCGGAAACGACAACAGGAGGAAACGCACTAAAATTTTACTCTTCTGTAAGGCTTGACATTCGCCGCCTGGCACAAATAAAAGATGGTGATCAGTCGATTGGCAATCGGGTAAAAGTAAAAGTGGTAAAAAATAAAATGGCGCCGCCTTTTCGCATCGCAGAATTTGATATTATTTTCGGAGGAGGCATTTCTAAAGTGGGTGAGATAGTAGATATGGGTGTAGACCTTGGAATCGTTCAAAAAAGCGGAAGTTGGTTTAGCTACGACACCACCAAACTTGGCCAGGGCCGTGAAGCAGTAAAGCAACTTTTAATAGATAATCCTGATCTCGCTAATGAAATAGAAGCAAAAATAAGAGCGAAAATTGCTGAAGGAATGGCTGTTTAAAAGATCTATTTAAGCGGATATTAAAAAATAGTGATTTTTAATTTGGGTAGGAGAAAGCAAAAAATTATTTTGTCAAAATTTCGTTAAATAAATATCTTCACAATTCATTTTTTAACAAACGAAAAATAAAATTATGAAAAAAACATTATTTCTTATTTTATCCTTTAGCTTAATTGCTACCTCTTTCGCCGCTTCAAATTATTCTTACATACCAAAAAAAGCGGCTGAGACTTACATTCCGGTAGCTGCCAATAAACAAATTTCCCTAATGGAGTTTTCTACCATGAAAGTAAAAGATTACGAAAAATTAAGCGGAAAAAATTTAAATTTTTTTCAGAAAATTGCTTTTAAGAGCAATCAAAAACAATTAAGAAAGAGCATCGCAGCAGACGGTACGATTAAAAATGATGAGATGATCAAGTCAGCATCTGCATCAGACCTTACAACAGGATTTCATCTGGGTGGATTTGCGCTTGGCCTTTTTCTAGGGCCAATTGGTGTTTTGATTGCATACTTAATTCACGGAGACGCATCGGTTGACAAAAATAGAATAAAATGGTCCTGGATTGGATTTGCAGTTGCGTTTCTCCTCTGGTTGTTAATCCTATAATTTATCTGAAATAACTTTACCATTTAAAATCATAAAAAAAGCGGCCGTAATTGATCGCTTTTTGGTTTTAATATCGCTAAGCTCTTCCATCAAAAATTAAGAAATCTTTCTATGAGCAAAATTTTAAAAGGAAAGTTGATACGTTGCTTATCGGTTATAAGAATACAGTTAGATTTCTTTCAATCATAAACCATATTGCCGGCTTATTTCCAGCATTTTTTC
>JAHEZA010000538.1 GCA_023251335.1 Chitinophagaceae bacterium
CGCCAAATAAGGTATTTACATTATTATGAAGCTGCGCCTGGTATTGGTTGCCAAACTTGATTATTTTTTCAAGCGAATTAATATGTTCCCCGGGAATGGTGAAGAAATACTGCGCGCGGTGGAAATCGGAGAAGCAATCAAAAGCACCCGCATAGGCAAGGCTTTCCAACGATTTTTTGTTGACCGTTCTTTGATTTACCCTTTTTATCATATCAAAAATAGAAGTGAATGTGCCGCGCTTCTCTCTTTCTTCTATAATGTTTTCTATAGCGGCTTCACCCACGCCCTTCATGCCGCTGAAACCGAACCGGATCTCTCCTTTTTTATTTACTGCAAATCCTTTTTGAGATTCGTTGATATCAGGGCCCAAAACAGTTAATCCCATTCGCCTGCATTCCTCCATGAAGAAAGTGATCTTATCTATCGCTCCCGCATGGTTGAGTACAGCCGCCATATATTCGCTCGGATAATGCGCCTTCAGGTAGGCTGTTTGATAGGCCACGAGAGCATAACAGGTCGAATGCGATTTATTAAAAGCATATTGCGCAAAAGCTTCCCAGTCGCTCCATATTTTTTCTAATTTAGGAACGGGGTGATTGTTCTTTTTAGCGCCTTCCACAAACTGAGCTTTCATTTTATCCAGCACGGCCCGTTGCTTTTTTCCCATGGCTTTACGAAGAATGTCTGCATCGCCTTTGCTGAATCCTGCTAATTTTTGCGACAGCAACATCACCTGTTCCTGGTAAACTGTAATGCCATACGTGTCTTTTAAAAACTCTTCCATTTCAGGCAGGTCATACACGATTTCCTGTCTTCCATGCTTACGTTCAATGTAAGCCGGAATGTAAGCAATAGGACCCGGCCGGTACAAGGCATTCATTGCTATCAGGTCGTCAAATTTATCCGGTTTCAAATCCCTTAAATGTTTTTGCATTCCGGGACTTTCAAATTGGAACGTACCATTAGTTTCTGCCCGCTGAAACAATTGATACGTTGCGTCATCATCAAGCGGAAGATCATCCAAATCTATTTCTACGCCATGGTTTCTTTTGATAAGTGAAAGCGCAGTCTTTAAAATGCTCAATGTTTTTAAGCCGAGAAAATCCATTTTTAACACGCCGGCACTTTCAATATTGCTTCCATCTATTTGCGTAAGCCACAGTTCAGAATCTTTGGAAGTAGCCACAGGAATAAGTTCCATCAGGTCTTGCGGAGCGATGATGATGGCCGATGCATGGATGCCCGTATTCCTTACGGAACCTTCCAGTATTTCCGCTTCGTGCAATACCTTGCTGCGTATGTCATCCCCATTATATATTTCCCGAATCTTTTGAATGTTGCTAATATCATCCGGGCCAACGCCCTCTTCTGTAAGTGATTTAGGCCCGGTGATAGGCGCTTTCAACACTTTCTTTAATGAAGTGCCCGGTTTATCCGGAATTAATTTTGCAAGGGCATTACTTTCAAACAACGGAAGATCCATTACCCGCGCCACGTCTTTGATACTCATCTTGGCCGCCATCGTACCATAAGTAATGATTTGTGCCACCTGGTTTTTGCCATATTTATCTACCACATAATCCAATACTTTCTGGCGTCCTTCGTCATCGAAGTCGGTATCTATATCCGGCATTGATTTGCGATCCGGATTTAAAAACCTTTCAAAAAGTAAATTATATTTTATTGGATCGATGTTGGTGATCTCAATGCAGTAAGCTACTACGGAACCGGCAGCAGAGCCTCTTCCGGGGCCTACAAACACACCGAGATTTTTTCCCGCCTTAATAAAATCACTCACGATTAAAAAATATCCGGCGAACCCCATCGTCTTGATGGTAAACAATTCAAAATTGATGCGTTCTTCTATTTCGGACGTGATGGTTTTGTATCTTTTTTTGGCGCCCGTCCAGGTAAGGTGTTCAAGAAAAGCTTCCTGGTTTTGAAATTCAGGAGGAACCGGGAAATGCGGGATCAGGATATCTCTTTTAAGGTCCAGCACATCTATTTTGTCAATTACTTCATTGGTATTATCCAGCGCTTGCGGCAAGTCATCAAAAACCGAAAGCATTTCGTTGGTATTTTTCAGAAAAAACTGATCGTTAGGAAAGGCAAAACGCTTGTTCTTTATCATCACATCATCATCCGTAAACTCTCGCAGAGCAGGTGTAGCCTGGGTTTCACCGGTGTTGATGCAAAGAAGGATATCGTGCGCGTTAAAATCTTTTTGGTCAACATAATGTGAATCGTTACTGGCAATAATTTTTACATCATACTTTTTCGCGAATTTCAACAACACTTTATTCACTTTATCCTGGTCAGGAATTCCATGCCTTTGCAACTCCACATAATAATCTTTCTGAAAAATATTGAGCCACCATTTAAATTCATTCTCTCCCTCCGCTTCACCTTTTTTCAAAATGGTTTGAGGTACCAGGGCTCCGAGACAACAGGTGGTAGCAATAAGTCCTTTGTGGTATTTATGAATGAGTTCTTTATCAATGCGCGGATATTTTGAATACAATCCTTCTATATATCCGAGCGAAGTAAGCCTGGAAAGATTCTTATAGCCTTCCGCATTCTTAGCCAATAAAATCTGGTGGTGCCGCGGATCTTTTTGTTCTTTGGTAAATTGTTTCTGATGCCTGTTTTCGGTAATGTAAAATTCACAACCAACAATA
>JAHEZA010000081.1 GCA_023251335.1 Chitinophagaceae bacterium
CATGGTTTTTTAAAAATCTGTTTTGTGTATTGAATTGCGCACCACGACATGATAAATACTGTTCTTCTTCATCCTTTTTTTGCGCGGCTACTTTGAAATGATCTTGTTGTAATGGTTTGTTTTTCATAGTGAAATTTTTTCTATAGAAACCTTAAATAAGAATTATAAATAAAGCTTGCTTTACTGCATAAACAATTCGCCTTGTTTAATATTGACCGGCAAGTTCATAAATTCAAATCGCCGTACAGTTTGATATTTCCCGGTAAGAATATGCCCGCCAGATTGGATTTTCAATGACCTTTTCAACAACAACATTCCATCTGCAATAAAGCTTCCTGTAAAATAGCAATGGCTATAATTGGCCCATCCCTGTTCATATTGCCAGGGCAATAATTTTCTTGCAACAGTCAGGTGAGGGTCATTTATAAAATGAGGTTTGTTGTCTTTATTCAATGTCATTAATTGTTGCGCCGGCCTTAATGCTTTCCCTAAATTCTGAACCTGCTGTTTGGATTCTACATTAATAAAAATGGTATGACTGGGAAAGCTGCCGTAATCTTTTAAATCGACTTTAAAAGACTTATAACCCGAAGCAATAATTTTTAAACGATTGATGAACCTTTCTTCCATCATTTCAAACTGAACAAAATTTATCAGTGTAATATGTGGTTTGGAATAAAGCGCTGTAGTTGCTTTATATTTCTCAAAAAATCCTTTTTTTACCTGCATAATTTTATCGCGCAGATCTTCGTGAGGATTTAATACAAGCAGGTATTCATTATAGTTATATCCGGGTATTTGTTTTAAATTCATAGTATTCATAGAAGTAATTGTTATTATTAAGACAAAACAGTACAGGCATTTTCCGCAGGCTGCAGGCTAAACACACTAATGGGCTTGTAGTTATCATACTCATTTCTTCTTTTTAGCAATTGCAATTCATTTACAGTAAAAGAATCATGAAATGTTTTATGGGCGTATTTTTTTAGTGCATTGGCATAAATATTTTCCGGAAGATCATCTGCGATGGTAATATGAAGCCTTGAAGTAAATTGTATTGGAGGGCAGGTACATGAAGTAATATAATGATTCAATTCTTTAAGCGCTGAAGATAATTTTTGAAAAGGCTGCTCATTTTGTACACGCAGATAAATATTATCTGGTGGAAATCCACTGTAATTATTTAATGTGAGGCTAAATCCGTGCTGATGGCTGCATATTCGCTGTATCCATCGGCCAAGGGTTTCTTCCATGGCTTCATTTACAAGCAAAGCTGCCACAACCAGTTTAGGATTTTTTTTAATTATTTCCGGCACCTTATACTCATCATAAAAGAGTTGTTTTTCATTTAAAATTTTTTCATAAACTTCCGGAGCAGGTTGCACTACCAGTAAGTATTCAGACAGATGGTGCCCATAAATTTCTTTTATAATAGAATTAGAGCAAAAAAAAGAAGTTTTCATAATAAGATTTTTGTTGTCAATAATTTTAGTATAAATTTACTAATTATTTTAGTTAACAAACAAATTTATTTATGCACCACGACAATTTTTATTCAGCTAAATATGGAGGAACCAAGGGTTTCTCACAACAAGATATCTATACAGCAAATGCCACCGGTTTTGCAGCCGCGGCTGATGATTATATGGAACGCGGCATTGACCTTAATGAAGAACTTATCCGTAATAAGCCGGCCACTTTTTTTATGCGGGTAAATAGCGACACCTTGAAAGAGTCCGGTATTTACAAAGAAGATGTAGTGATTGTGGACCGTTCTTTGAAACCTGTTAATGGTAAAGTAATCATTGCGATCCTTAACGGTGATTTGTTAATACGGCGGTTCGAAAAAATAAATAATAAAATTCGTTTGCTGGCAGACGGCGATAAATTATCTCCAATAAATATTGACGCTTCTTGTGAAGATTTTGGTATTTGGGGAGTGGTTACTTATGTGATTCATAAACCGTGATATCCGGCAACGAAAACGAATTCTTACTCACAAAAAATATATTTCAGGAACTGTTTTTTGTGAAGTTCATTTACATCATGTTGGAAATATACAAAGCGTAAAGTAAAACACTATATAAAAATCTGTCTTAAAAGTTCGTTTACTGCCATTACAGACCACTGAACAAAAGAGCAAGCAGGCTTACAATTTATCCTCCGGTTTCTTATCAAATGATAATAGAATCATCACCACTGCGAATACAATAAAGAATATAGCGCTCCATCTGTTTACCGCAGCATGTGCTACTGTCTCATTGAAAAAGCTATAGATCAATAGCAAGATTCCTACGATCAAAAAAAATGCACCGATAACAAATCGCAGATCAAAAAATTTATTCATTATTATTAATTTAATAGAAGATAATGTTTAAAACCAGGGTAATCACAAGCACTATAACGGCTATCCATAAAGGATTTTTGTACCAGATGCGGTTTTTGTCCTGCTGCCGTGGCGTAAGGCTGTAAACCAATCCAACCAATTCTTTTTCCGGTTTTTTTTCTGTGAAGAAGCTGATTAAAGCCGTTACAATAAAACAAACTATAAACGCAATCCATGCAATGTTAAACGCCTGGCTGGTGCCGGAATAAAAAGTATGCAGGTTAGCGATAGAACCCCCTTTACCTTCGGCGACTGTAAGTGAGTAAGTAAGCGCAGCGGCTCCCGTACCGGATAGCAATCCCCAAAAGGCACCATTCGCTGTTGATTTTTTCCAAAACATTCCAAGAAGAAAAGTTGCAAACAAAGGAGCATTTACAAATCCAAAAACAAGTTGTAAAAGGTCCATGATACTATTAAACCCTCTTGCTACATAAGCCGTTAGAATGGATAATAAAATACCTACAACAGTGGTAGCTTTTCCTACATTCAGATAATGCTTCTCACCTGCATTTGGTCTGATATGGGTTTGATAAATATCAAAAGTAAATACGGTATTAAATGCTGTTACATTTCCGGCCATACCCGACATAAAGGAGGCAATCAACGCGGTGATTCCAACTCCAAGAATCCCACTCGGATATAATTTTGAGAGCAACAAAGGAAGTGTCATGTTATAATCTACCTGGCCGTTTACATTTAAAGGAAGTTCAAAACCGGAAAATTGTTTTTGCAGCGCTAGCAAAATAATTCCCGGAACAATTACGATCAAAGGCATAAATATTTTGGGTAAAGCGGCAATGATTGGTGTGCGCCGCGCATCGTTAAGATTGTGTGATATCATCGCTCGTTGTACCACCAGGAAGTCTGTACACCAATATCCAAAAGCAAGCACAAAGCCTAAACCAAATATCATACTAAACGCATCCGTACCCATCGGATTTGTTGCGGCACTTCCCATTCCTTTCCAAAGATGCAATTTAGCATTATCCACATTTGCCAAGATACCTTCTAATCCACCGGCTTGCTGCATCCCAATATACACTAACGGCGCAATGCCAAGCACAATCAAAAAGAATTGAAGCACTTCATTATAAACTGCACTCGTTAATCCGCCCAAAAAAGTATAAGCCAACACAATGCCTGCTGCCACCCAGATGGACACATTAAAATCCCAACCTAAAATTACCTGCATCAGCATTGCCAATGCATACAACGAAATACCCGAAGAAAAAATCGTCATCGCAGCAAAGGTGAACGCATTAAAGGTTCTGGTCTTTTCATCAAAGCGAAATTTCAAATATTCAGGAACACTTCGCGCTTTGCTTCCATAATAAAAAGGCATCATAAAAAGGCCGAGGAATACCATCGCAAAAACAGCTCCGAGCCAATAGAAATGTGCGGTATATAAACCATATTTTGCACCATTGGCAGCCATGCCTAATACTTCCTGTGCGCCAAGGTTTGCTGATATAAATGCAAGGCTGGTAATCCACAAAGGAATATTCCGCCCACTCATTAAAAAATCATCCGCAGTTTTTATTCTCTTTTTTAATAAGAACCCAATCCCTAATACAAATAGAAAATAAATTCCAATAATACTGTAATCAATTCCGTGCAGATTCATAATAAATTATTGCTTTTGGTTCGGATGCTAATTTGATTTTATTCTTAAAATTTTCGTTATTTTTTTCAATAATTCGCATAAGCGATCAATTTGTAGTCTTTCAACGAGCGGCATTTCATAAGTGAAGCCAATCAAAAAATAAAAGTAACTTTTATTTTATAACAATAGGCAACGAGAAAGGCTTTGTTTAATATTTTTTATTGATGTGAACAGGACCTACTGATATCGAAAATTATAGAGTAGCTGTTAACAAAATTGACAGATTCTTATTTTTGTAAAAAACATTTTGTGCCTGATAAGAGATTTCATTCCGCGTTCCTCGCTTCTATTTCATACTTATTATTATAGTATCCGTTTCTCATGCTTTCAACCAGGTATTTAAAGATAAAATTTAAAAAGCCATATTTTTTGAATTGACTAATATGGCACATTTCGTGGTTTACCCATTTATCATCTTTCAAAAAATCCTGTCTTGAAACTTGATAAAGATGAATGGTTTTTCCAATCACAATGGCAACATTTTCACTTCTTAATTTTTTTGCTGCCAGTTTAGCAATCCATGAATTTTCTTTGATAAGAAATTCCATCTTTTGATTTTAGATTAAGAAAGCGCCTTTAAAATTTCTTCGCTATGAATTTTTGATTTAGGCTTTTTAAATACTTTTATGATGACACCTTGTTCATCAATCAAAAATGTGGTACGGAAAAGGCCCATGTATTTCCTTCCATACATATTCTTTTCGCCCCAGACACCATATTTGTCTATAATTTTTTTATCGGGATCTTCCAGCAGCGTAAAAGGGAGGTTGTATTTTTCTTCAAACTTTTTGTGCTTCTTTTTGTCGTCGGGACTTACACCCAGCACCACTAATCCTGCTTTCTTAAGCGCTGTGTAGTTATCCCTTAGGTTGCACGCTTCTATAGTGCATGTCGGTGTATCATCTTCCGGATAGAAATAGAGTACTACTTTTTTGCCCAGAAAATCTTTTAAGGAAACTACATTTCCATTTTGATCTTTTGTTTTAAAATCAGGGGCTTTATCGCCTTCGGCTAAATGTGTCATTGTTATTTTTTACCTGGTGAAATGAACTATTCTTTCTGTGATGTTTCCTGCTTCATCCTCAACAGAAACTTTTAACTCATGTTTTCCGCGAGGACATCTTTCATCAAAAGTATAGATATATTTTCGTCCTTTATCATTAGAAAACATAAGCCATTTTCCGTCAAGCTCTGCGCGGAAATTTTTTATTTCGTCATTATTATCTCTTGGAGCAATCACAATGCTGTGATAGCGGGAAATATTGGCATTGTCATGAAAATCAATTGAGATAACCGGTGGTACCTCATCCGCAATCAGCTCAAAATCTCCAAAGGCATTAACTTTTGCAGAATACCAATCGCCATCCCGGGTGGCTGCTATTACGCTGCCGTTTCCTTTCCAGTCTCTCTTTATCAACATTCTGTCCGCAACTTTATCATTCACTTGCTTATCGGCTTTTACTCTTACGGTAAAATAATCCTGCGCAGGTATTAGGCCTGAAAAAATGGAATATACGCTTGAATAAGAATCGGGCGAAACAGATTTTCTTTCAGAACAGGCGAACGAAACAGAATCGTACAAAGTGGATACAGGTAAATAAAGTTGAAGATTTTCATTTTCAAAAATATTTACAGAGTTCGGTAAAAATTCTTTTTGATTAGAATATGATAGTGTTGGATTCGGGTTTTGAGGTAGGGGAATCAAGTCCTTTTTTATTTTAAATTCAAGAACGGAAGAGTTGTCATTGGCATCTTTCACCACTATTTTTATTTGATGAATATCTTCGTCTGTCAATTCAACAACACCATTGCCATTGATATCTTTATAAACACCCGGAGGATAACCGGGCAACCGCGAAAGATGTTGAATATAAGAGCCGCCGGACGCTCTTGTTTTGTAATCCACATTTGCATTTACATAACGCGTCTCAGCATAGCTGATGCTATCCAGTTGAAATGCGGAAAGCGGAAGTCCATCAAGATAAATAATGGCTTCATAAATTCCATTTGGATTGTGGGAGCCGCTTTGTTTATCGTTAGCAGAGATTCCAAAACTAATTTTATCAGAATGGACTTCAAGCACATTTTGTGCAATTGTATATTTCCCATTAAGTCGTTTTAATCCGAATAACTCCGGTGATTGGCTGTAAGTACTTTTATTTCTGTCGTACATAGCCAGCCGAACGATGGCAGGGGGCACATTATCAGGAATGGGCAAACCGAATAATAGTTCATTTAATACTTTTTCTGTCTTGGTATCGCGTATTTCAAAATGGCAATGCGGACCCATAGAGCCGCCTGTGCTGCCGCTATAGGCAATAAATTGTCCTTTTTCAACAGGAAATAATCCTGGCGGAATTTCGAGATCCACATTCCATGATTCGAGTTTATATTGCTGTTCTTTTACATACTTTTCCAGTGCCCGGTTAAATCTATGTAAGTGACCATAAACGGTCGTCAACCCATTGGAATGATTAATATAAATCGCCTGCCCATAACCAAATGGAGCTACGCTTACGCGCGAGATATATCCTTCTGCTGCAGCTTTTACAGACTTATTAATTACCTGGTCAGTTCTGCAATCGAGCCCCATGTGATAGTGGTTTGGCCGCAATTCGCCAAAATTAGCCGCGAGGCTGATTCTTGCATCCACGGGATATATAAAATAATGTTGCGGATAATTTTTCGGCGCAAAGAATTGTGCATCAGCAGACGAACAAAAAAGAACAATTCCTAAAAACAGGAACGATTTGTGTAATGAATATTTCTTAAAAGATTGTATTAACATGGCGCAAAACTAAGAACTTAAAATTTTAAGATTATGACAAAAACAAATCAGGTGGCAGCATTTATTCTGGGAGCGGCTGCAGGCGTAGCTCTCATAAGATTTTTAAGCATGCCGAAAATAGAAAGACAAGCGTTTTATGATGACATGAAAAAAGTAACAAGTCAATTATTAGATAACGCTGAGGATACTGTGGAAAAAGTGGAACATTATATGAATGAATTTAAAGACAAAGGGGAAGGGCAATGGATCGATAAATTATTTGTCCTGAAAAAAATGTTTAGGAATTTTTATGGATCCGAAAAGCATTATCTTTTATAAGACCTCGCAGACTTTGAAAAAGTTTTGTGGGTGTATTTAAAAAGATGACACAATCAACGGTAAATCAGAAAAGCCTCTTCAAAAAATGAAAAGGCTTTTCTATTTATCTTTTTTCTTACATTATATTAAACATCAAGTCGGGCATATTTTGCATGCTTTTCTATAAATTCTCTTCGTGGAGGAACATCATCGCCCATCAGCATACTGAAAACACCATCAGCTTCCACAGCGCTATCTATGGTTACCTGTTTCAGTGTGCGGGTTTCAGGATTCATGGTAGTTTCCCAAAGCTGTTCGCTATTCATTTCTCCAAGTCCTTTATATCGTTGAATATGTACTGTATCTTCTTTTCCTGCGGCCATTTGCTGAATCCATGCTTTACGTTCTTCATCATTAAAAGCGTAAGCCTGTTCTTTCCCTTTTTTCAAAAGATATAATGGAGGCTGGGCCAGGTAAACAAAACCTTGCTCAACCAATTCTTTCATATATCTGAATATAAAAGTAAGTATCAGCGTTGCGATATGACTTCCATCCACATCAGCATCCGTCATAATGATTAGTTTATGATAGCGAAGCTTGCTCAGGTCAAGTGCTTTAGGATCATCCGGCGTACCTATTTTTACCCCAAGCGCCGTAAACATATTCCTGATCTCTTCATTATCATAAATCTTATGTTCCATTGCTTTTTCCACGTTCAAAATTTTACCACGCAACGGAAGAATAGCCTGGTAGCTTCTGTCTCTTCCCTGCTTTGCCGTACCGCCCGCAGAATCTCCTTCGACCAGAAACAATTCACAGCGAAAAGGATCTTTATCACTGCAATCCGCAAGTTTGCCCGGTAAGCCGCCTCCTGAAAGTACGCTTTTGCGCTGTACCATTTCACGGGCTTTTTTTGCAGCTGCTCTTGCCTGTGCAGCGAGAATTACTTTTTGAATAATGGTTTTGGCATCTTTAGGATTTTCTTCCAGGAATGCAGTCAGCACCCTGCTCAATGTAGAATCCACGACGCCCATTACTTCATTATTACCAAGCTTGGTTTTTGTCTGTCCTTCAAATTG
>JAHEZA010000539.1 GCA_023251335.1 Chitinophagaceae bacterium
TTCCAACAAATTTAAAAGTCAACCCGCTAATTTATTAAACCAATAAATAGGAATTCTCTATTATTTCTTTGTTTACTATCGAAAAGGACTCGCGACTCAAATTGAATTAGGAATAAAAAACTATTTAGCATTAGTTGCATTTGATTTCTTCCGGATTACTATCACCGTATCAGAATTTCCCAAAAACCCACCTAAACCCAAATGCAGTCGCGGTTCCCACTATAGCCGTCCCAATCCATAACGTTGAGAAACCAAAATGCTCCGCCACAAAAGTGCCTATCAACGGTGAGAAAACAAAAGCCGCCGAAAATGAAAGGGCATTCAAACCCATGTAAGCACCCTTTCGATCGGTTGAACCGCGTTTAACCGTAACCGTTGCCATAAAAGGCATTGCAAAAATTTCTGACAGGCTCATTAGAAACATTGCCAAAAATAAAACCCATATTCCCGAAGGCACCAGGAGAATTAAAAAAGAGAACGCACCCAGAAAAACTCCCAGCGTGATAACAGATGATGAGCGAAAATTTCTTTCTGCAACCTGCACCAACAGCATTTCCAAAAGAAAAACCACCAGGCCGTTTGATGCCAGGATCAATCCTATATTTCCCTCACTTAGGTGGTGAACTTTTCTATAAAAAAGAGGCAACGTACTGAACAACTGAAAGAAGCAAATACTATATAAGCAGCAAAACAAACTATAAAAAAGAAAAGGCCTATCCTTCCAGGGAGATATACCGGACTTTACTTTCTTTTCATCCTTTGGATGATGTAAGAGTTCCCAATTTTTATTTACCGGAAGATCTTTAAAATAAAAATAAAAAAGTGATCCCGCAAGCAACGCTGTAATTCCATTACCATAAAATAGTAATTTAAAAGATATGGCTGCTAATACTCCGCCTAATGCCGGGCCTATTGAAAACCCAAGGTTAACCGCCATTCTATTGAGCGAAAAAGAACGGGTAATATTTTCCGGCCTCGCATGCACGCTTATTGAAACAGAGTTCGCAGGCCTGAATGTTTCGGTAATAGTGCTTAATACCAAAACACCAGTTGCCAAACTCCATACGTCTTTAAATAAGGGCAATAAAAAGAAGATGGGTACCGACAAAATAATGCTGGTTAATTGAACCTTAAAATGTCCGACTTTATCTGTAAGCCAACCGCCTAACGTTGATCCGGCCATCGCACCTAATCCAAAGCAACTCAATACCACACCGGTTTGTGACAGTGTGAATTTAAGTTCAGCAACCATATACACTCCCAGGAACGGCAATACCATGGCGCCGATCCTGTTGATCAACATTACTGCTGATAACATCCATGATGGCCGGGATAAACCCCTGTATGAATCCAGGTAAAGGCGGAGGTAACGCTTCATTGCTCAACAATAGTATGTAAAATAATGGTCAGACCTTTAGGCATTTAATTGATAATTTTATTATTTTCCATCGCGATGTTTGTCAGGCTTTCACAGTCACGAACGAGTAGCTATTCAGCAACAGAAATGTATAGAAATACCCGACTCAGTGTCTTTATTTCACCTGCGGATTAGGTCGTTATAGTAAGCGCAAACTTTATTCATCAGGCAAATTTCGCATTGTGGTGTAGGACGACAAATCTCCCTTCCAAGAAATGACATCGCCATTCCTGCATCCCACTCATTTTGCGGCAAAGTATCCATAATTTGTTTTTCGATTTTTTTTGGGTCGGTGCCGGATGCAATCCCTAACCGGGGGGCAACACGCACCACGTGCAAATCAACAATCACACCTTCCGGAGCCACCCCAGCCTCACGCATGATCACATTCGCCGATTTTCTGCCGATGCCGGATAAAGCAGTTAGTTCATCAAGAGCGAGAGGTATGTTACTGTCTTTTTTTACTTTTTGCGCAAGCTCGAGAAGCCATTTTGTTTTATTACCAAAATTGCGAACCTTTCCGATAAAAGGAAATAGCGTTTCAGAGGTGGCGCGGGAAAGCGCTTCCATATTTGGAAAAGCTTTGAAAAGTTCCGGTGCAAGTTGATTGATGTGTTTATCAGAATCCTGCGCGGACAAAATTACACCCACCAGCAACTGGTAATTATTTTTATAATCCAATGGATGCTTTTTCCCTTTATACTTTTTTAGCAAAGGTTTGATGGCTTCAGGCCAGTTTATTTTTGAAGACATAAAATGGAATTTTTGAAAGATAAATTTACAATAAACAATAAGGATTTATATAAAAAATACAATTGCGGAATTTAATATTATTTTCGTTTAATCATTCTTGTTAGATATTTGAATTGTATCAATCAATCTCATGCGGTACGCATTCATAGCGGTAGCACCTAATTTTTTTATCAGCCTGTAGTTTGTTACAATTCCAACGGGCGCACCTATTACAGGAATTAGTTGTGCCATTTTCGCAATATCTAAATAATCCCTGTATTCCTGCTGAAAGTTTCTCCAGTCAAACTGATGAATGTCATCGGGTAAATCCGCGCTCTTCTTTTCCCAATGGATCATTTTCAAATAAACTCCTTTCCGATGCGCATCACTGGAAAAGGCGAGCTCAAAAATATGCAACAAGTAAACCCGCTCTTTATAATCATCGGTATCAAAACCATACAGCGCAGCAATATCAAACAGTAGTTTTATTTTTATGCCGATTAAAATCGGAAAGTCTGCC
>JAHEZA010000540.1 GCA_023251335.1 Chitinophagaceae bacterium
TTTCTCCAAACCCCATTCCATGAGATTCAAGATTGGCTTCGTCCACTACATACAATCCATATTTGTCGCATAACCGGTACCAATATGGATCGTTGGGGTAATGAGAAGTGCGCACTGCGTTAATATTATTCTCTTTCATTATTCTCACATCCTGCTCCATTCTTTCTTTGCTAATAACTTGCCCGGTTATGGGATCCATCTCATGACGGTTAACGCCTTTTATTAAAATGGCTTTCCCGTTTACATACAGCACGCCATCTTTTATTTCCACTTTTCTAAATCCTGTTGTTTGTGGAATTATTTCTATTACGTTCCCACGGTTATCATATAATGTGGTAAGTATCGTATAGAGATTGGGGGTTTCCGCAGTCCACTTTTTAGGATTTTTAACTGTTGCTATAATATTTTGAAACTTTGTCGAATCGTTTAACGATACAGATTTTTTATAAACCGATTTTCCCGATGCATCTAATAATTCAAAAGAAGCTTTATAATTCTTTAAAGCCGCGCCATTATTATTTAAAAAGTCAAGACTGATCTTTAGCTGGCCATTTTTGTAATCATCGGTTAATCCGGGAATAATTTCTACATCTCTTATGTGAATAGGATTCCGCGCATACATATAAACATCGCGGTTAACACCTGCTAACCGCCACATGTCCTGGTCTTCGATGTAAGTTCCGTCGCTCCAGCGATATACCTGAAATGCAATTAAATTTTTTTGTCCCGGTTTTACATACTTAGTGATATTAAATTCAGCGGGCAGCTTGCTGTCTTCACTATAGCCTACCCATTGGCCATTGACCCACAAATAGAAGCAGGAACGTACTGCGCCAAATTGAATATAAATGTCTTTCCCGTCCCAGTTTTTGTCAATGGTTATTTCCCTTCGGTAAGAGCCCACCGGGTTGTATTGATGAGGAACATGCGGCGGATTTGGTTGTATTAAATATCCAAAATCATATTTTATATTGGTATAAATTGGGATGCCATATCCATTAACTTCCCAACTGGCCGGCACTTTAAAATTAACCCAATGCGTATCATCATAATCTGTCTTCCAAAAACCCAAAGGCTTGTTATCCGGTTTATCTACCCATTTAAATTTCCAGTCGCCATTTAGCGATTGAAAATATTTAGATTGTCCTTTATCGTCCTTTAAAGCCAGCTCTTTATTTGCATAAGCGAAATAGGTGGCATGCATAGGTTCCCTATTGAATTCATTTTTTAATTCATCTTCCCAAAAGGATGGCGGTTCCTGCGCTAAAAGTTTGGTTACAGATAAAACGACTGCTGCAAATACAATTAATTTCTTCATCAGATTTTTTTTAGAGTAAAATATTTGTGTGCGAATTCACAATATAGTAAAAGTTAAAAATCATTTCCGGTAATTTCCCGTTGATGTTTTGTATATGCAAAAATGTTGATGCTGAGCTTAAGCGCCTCTTGTCTCAGCTAAGAGTAATCTGATTTCGTTAATTTTGTCTTACAAAAAATATCATGGAACAAAATAAATTTGATTTTGGAATGATTGGCCTGGGAACAATGGGCAGCAATCTTTTGTTGAATATGGCAGACCATGGTTTTTCCGTAATTGGATTCGATACCAATCCGGATAAAACAAAAGCCCTTGAAACTTCTGCAAAAAAAGATGCTTCCATAAAAGCAGATGTGAAAGGAGTGAATACCTTATCAGACATGATTTCCCTTTTAAAAACTCCGCGCAAATTAATGATGCTTGTTCCTGCAGGAAAACCTGTGGATAGCGTAATTGGCGATCTGAAACCACTCTTGGGCAAGGGCGATATTATCATTGATGGAGGTAATTCTCATTATACAGATACACTGAGAAGAATTAACGAATTAAAAGATATCGGATTTCATTTTATGGGAATTGGAATTTCCGGTGGTGAAGAAGGCGCGCGCAAAGGTCCAAGCATCATGCCGGGCGGCGATGAAGCGGCTTACAAAGAAGTAGCGCCCATTTTAAAAGCGGTATCGGCAAAAGTAAATGGCGAGCCATGTGTCGGTTATCTTGGTCATGACGCCGCGGGGCATTATGTAAAAATGGTGCATAACGGTATAGAATACGCGATAATGCAACTGATCAGTGAATGTTATGATCTGATGCATCATGGATTAGGGCTTTCCAATGGAGAACTGCACGAAGTATTTAGAGAATGGGACAGTGGAGATTTAAAATCATTCTTGTTAGAGATTACCGCCATTATTTTTACTAAAAAAGATGATAAACCCGGTAACGACCTGGTGGATATGATCCTTGATAAAGCGGGTGCCAAAGGTACAGGTAAATGGACTTCACAATCCGGACTTGATTTGCCCATGCCAATACCCACTATAGATTCAGCAGTGATGATGCGCAATCTTTCTTCATTAATTGATGAAAGAAAGGAAGCTGCTTTACTTTATAAAACATCCCTTCAAAAAATTAATGCAGATAAAAAAGAATTTGTATCACAATTGCGGGATGCATTTTATTTTGCCTCATTGATCAGTTACGCACAGGGCCTGGCAATGCTTACCACCGCTTCGGAAGAATTAAAAATGAAGATTCCATTACCGGAAGTAGTAAGCGTTTGGCGTGGTGGTTGCATTATTCGTTCGGCCATGTTGGATATGTTTAAAAAGGCATATCAAAATTCTTCT
>JAHEZA010000670.1 GCA_023251335.1 Chitinophagaceae bacterium
CTATCTTTTGATAACTCACCGCGATTCCTTTAATCAGTGATGAGCAGAAGCCCTGGTGCTCCATTTCATTCAAACCCGCAATAGTACATCCTTTTGGCGTAGTTACTTTATCTATTTCCTGTTCAGGATGACTACCGTTTTGCAATAATAATTCCGCGGCACCCTTCACAGTTTGTTCTACAATCAGGCTGGCGGTTTTTACATCAAATCCAATTTCAATTCCGCCTTGAATATTGGCACGAATAAACCTCATTGCATAAGCAGTACCACAAGCACCAAGAATTGTAGCAGCTTCCATCAATTTTTCATCAATCACTACTACCTTTCCCAATGTTAAAAATACTTTTTTCACAAGCGAGATATGGGCCGAAGCAGCATTAGTATAACTCATACAGGTCATGCTTTCACGAATGGAAATCGCTGTGTTGGGCATTGCTCTGAAAACCGGCATTTTCGTTTCAATGCATGCTTCAATGTCGGCAATCAAAACACCTGTGACAACCGATACTAAAATCTTTTTTGTTGAAAGTTTTTTCTTGAAACCATTTAATACATCACTTACCTGGTAAGGTTTTACCGCGAGAATAATTAACTCGCTGTTTTGAACTGCATCATTGTTGTCCAGGGTAATCTTTACTCCCTTTTCTTTTAGTTTGCCAAGAGTTTCAAGGTTTCTTTTTGTAATGGTGATATCAGCAGGTTTGCAAAACTTACTTGCCAATAGTCCTTCCGCAATAGCGCTTCCCAAATTTCCGCCACCTATTATGGCAATTTTCTGACTCATAGTTAAAGTATTTTTTCAAATAGTTTTTGATGAAGTATTGCAAAGATGAAGTATTGAAATTAATTATTGAAAAATATTGGCGCTCATAAAAAGTTATGGGAATGTGAACGACACCAAAGTCTTAAAAAGTAGGGCATAAAGTTTGCCGTTTATCTCCATTAAACTGGCTGTAAAAACCCTTATTCATTACATTGAATTCTTCTGCTCCCAAAGAATGATTGTAGTTTTTAAGTGAGGAGGCAGTAACATCATAGCTAAATGTAAAACGGATATTGCTTATTTCTAATCCTACCATTGGTATGATCGCATCGTTATATCTGTAAAATAAGCCACCAATAATTTGTTTGGTGCCGTCCCCTGAAAGATTGTAGGCTGCATTCATTCCCAAACTAAATTGAAAAGCCCCTGCCATGGTGGTAAAATACGCAGCAGGATTTATGATTACCACATCGCTGGTTTTTATAATTGCATTCAAAAAACCAATATGTCTCATAGATATGCGACTGTTATCTCCTTCTTCAAAAAATGTTTCTTTAGGTCTATTTACATGCTGAATAGAATAACCTGCATTTATATAGATATCTTCAGTGGGAAAATAGGCATAATTAAGGCCTGCCTGCACATCAATATAACTTGAACTATTGTTAAGCAATTGAACCGACGTTGGCAAGGTGTTATCAAAAAATTTTCCATCGAACTGATCGGGAAAAGTAAGCTTAGTTTGATCAATTCTTTTATTGGCCCAGCCTACGTTAAAACCGGCTGTAAGCAAACTACTAAACCCTAACATCTGATGATAGGCGGCTGAAGCATATATCTGCGTAGAAGTAAGTCCGCCGGTGCCTGCTACATCGCGAATAATAACGCCGCCTAATCCCATCCAGCCATTTTCAAAGCGATCCCTAAAAACCTGTGCATCCCCATAAATACTCATCGTCTTATAAGGCACCGCCATAATATTAGAATATTGATTTCGGTAAGAAGCGCCCATACGATAATCTGCATCAGGGATAAAGCCGGTGTTCGCCGGGTTGGTTAATAGTGGATTATTGAAGAACTGCGAAAAATGTAAGTCCTGGGAATAAGCCTGCAATCCAACAATTGATGCAGTAAAAGAGAAAAATAATATTTTAATCCATTTATTCATTCTTAAATTCCTTTATCGTAACAAAGTGATATCGCCTGTTTTTGTAACTTTCTTTCCATCAGAAAAAATAACCGACAACGTGTAGGCATATACATCCATCGGTTGTAATTTACCCTGGAAAGTCCCATCCCAGCCAGTCTTCATATCCCGACCTTCATAGACCTTCTGGCCCCATCTATTATAAATTGTCCAATGAAGGTCCTTTATTCCAAAGCCAGCTACTTTTATGACAGAATTGGTGCCGAATTTACCTGGGGTAAATGCAGAAGGTACATCTACCAGCGGCCTTATCAAGGCAGCAACATTTATGCAGGTATCATCACTGCAACCAGTTTCATTCGCAGCATTCAGACATACATTATAGGTGCCGGTCGAATTAAATATGTGGCTTGGGTTTACCAAAGTTGAGGTATCGCCATCACCAAAGTTCCAAATATATTTGACAGCTCCCACTGATTGATTAACAAAGTTAGTAAATGTGTTTTCTTTTGGAGGATCAGGGTTATAGGTGAAAGACGCCGTTGGGATCGGACTTACAGTGATAGTAAAAGTAGTCTGATCAGTTTTGTTGCAGGATGTAGAATCGAATGCTGTTAACGTAACTACATAAGAACCAACATTCGGATACAAGTGTGTTGGATTTTCTTCCGTAGAGGTAGTTCCATCACCAAAATCCCATAAAAAATTTAGCCCGCCCAATGAATTATTTGTAAATTCTGCGTTATACGGTACAC
>JAHEZA010000541.1 GCA_023251335.1 Chitinophagaceae bacterium
ACCTATCATTTTCATAACAGCTTATTCCAATGACGAAGATTACCTTTTTAAAGGTTATCAAATGGGTGGTGTGGATTATATTTACAAGCCAATAAATCCTGATTTGCTCCGGGCAAAAGTGGCTGTTTTTGTTGAATTGTACCGCAAAAACGAACAATTATTAAACAACGAAAAAGAACTACTGGAAATCAACAAAACGCTTCACAAAGAAATTGAAGAAAGAAAACTTTCTGAAGAAAAAATTAATCTTCTTAACCAGCAGCTTATTGAAAAGAATGACCATCTGAAAAATGTGAATGAAGAGCTCGACCGTTTTGCTTATGTAGCTTCTCACGATCTGCAGGAACCTCTGAGAAAGATACGTGTGTTCAGCGATAAGATAGCGTCAGCAAAAGAGGATCAGCAGCAGGTGAAAAAATACCTTGAAAAGATTAGCAGTTCTTCAAGAAGAATGCAATCGCTCATCAATAACTTGCTTAAGTTTTCGAGGTATTCACTAAACCCGGCCGATTTTGTGAAAGTAGACCTAAATGAATTGCTGGCCGAATCGCTAACAGAACTGGAGGTAGAAATAGAGAAAAACCAAGTTCTTTTTTATATAGATCAGCTACCAGTCGTTGAAGCAGTTCCTGAATTAATGCTCCAGGTATTTTATAATTTGTTTAGTAATGCCATTAAGTTCAAACAGAAAAATCAGTCACCGGTTATTCACGTTACATGTAGTCAAATGAAAGCTGCAGAATCCAGATTTTGCGATAAATATGTAAAGGGCAGCAAGTATTATGGAATCAGGGTATCAGATAACGGTATCGGGTTTGATGAACAGTATGCTGAAGATATTTTTATGGTTTTCAAAAGGCTACACAGCTTCCATGAATTTGACGGAACCGGCGTTGGATTATCCATTTGCAAAAAAATTATAGATAAACATAACGGTTTCATAACAGCATCACCAAAAGCCAATGAAGGTGCTACTTTCCTGATTGAATTACCGGAAAAGCAATAAAATTAATTGCAGGCTACTATTCAATAAATCTTACCAGCAGGAAATATTTCATCAAGCCTAATATTTCAAAAAGTTTAGAATTATTTTGAACGGCGGGGATTATTCTTCAAACAGAAATCCACATACCGTCGGTTCATAAATCTAAAATCAAATAATTTACTACCGCTTTACAAGTAAGTTCTTGATTATTTCTATTCTTCAGATTCCAACTGTTTTTTTATAGTGAGCAAACAAATTTGGTCAAATTCTATTCTGTCCCTTTGACCTGATTACAATTTTATTTTAAGTTCTTTTCCCTTGTAGGAAACTTCTTTGTCGGATTTTGTATCAAAGTTTAGGCTCTTCGTTTTGCCGGGTGTGATGAGGTTGATCTTAAAGGTTCTTTTCTGTAGCATTCCGTTAAACGAGCCTTTTCGATCACCAATCGTAACTGTTTTTGTGGCCTCGATATATCGAATGGGAGTATTGGAGAAAGCCCCTTTCTCATAATTGTAATTCGTGCCTTCATCTTCATACAAATTGAAAGAAGCATCCGCGCCTGCGTAAATATTAAGAGTGATGGGATTTGCGGGTTTTTCAGAAGTGTACTGCAACGCCGGGCCAAAAGGGATAATAGATCCTGCTTTTACAAATACCGGCATCCTTTCATAAGGCGCATCTGCAACGATTCTTTGCCCGTCTGCATACCATTTTCCGGAATATAAATCGTACCAACCCGTACATTCCGGAAGGTAAACGGGCCTGCTCCGTTCTTTGTATTCACATACCGGGTTTATAAGCAGAGATGGGCCAAACATATACTGATCACCAATATTCAACACAGCAGTATCTTTAACAAAATCCATGGCCAGCCCACGCATAATAGTGTAGTTATCATGATAAGAAGCGCCCGCTAAAGAATAGATATAGGGAAGTAAACGATAACGAAGTTTATCATAATAAAGAAAACTTTTGTAAGCCGGGTGATCTTCGGGAGCCACATTGAATATCTCGCGGTAAGGGAATTGCCCATGGGAACGGAACAATGGAACAAATGCACCAAACTGGTACCAACGTGTATTCAATTCTCTCCATTCTTCCAGTGATTCTGCGTTGGGATTTTCGAATTTAGAGGGCACTACAAAACCCCCGATATCCATTGTCCAATAAGGCACGCCTGACATCGAAAAATTTACCCCTGCCGTTATTTGGTTTCTCATATCCGTCCACGTTGAACCGATATCACCGCTCCAAATAGCGGCAGCATATCGTTGTGATCCGGCAAAACCAGATCTTGTAAGCAGGAATACCCTTTGGTTGGGATTGGTGCTTCGCTGTCCCTCGTAAATTCCTCTTGCATTTTCAAGAGGATAGGCATTTAAAAACTCAGCCGAACTACCCAAAGCCGTAGGCTCCATCAGCAATTTCCTTTTTTCCGGGCTGACGTTAGATAAAATATCCGGCTCACTGGCATCCATCCACCATGCATCAATTCCTTTGCTGTAAAGCCTTTTGTTGATAAGGTCCCAGAAGCCCTGGCGAGCACCCGCATTAAACGCATCATAAAAGGTAGAAATATATCCTTTGCCTATCCAATCGCGTTGCCGGTTGGCAATATTTCTTTTGTAAAGCCAACCGTTTTTATCAAACTCATTATAAGTTGGGATCCCCTCGTAA
>JAHEZA010000082.1 GCA_023251335.1 Chitinophagaceae bacterium
AATTATTCCTTTTTCCGTGTTTGCGCAAAAAAATGAAATTCATTTTCAATCAATAAATGCTTTTGCGGCAGTAGGTGGCCAAAGTGAGGTAAACACCGCGTTTCAGACGGTTAATGGAATTCAGTTTTCAAATTGGTTTACTGGCATAGGAGTTGGGGTTGATAATTATGTTTACAAAACATTGCCTTTATTTTTTGATGCCCGAAGATTTTTTGGGAATGAAAAAAGAGGATTCGTTTATGGAGATATCGGGTATGATTTTCCGCTAAAGAACAAACCCGGAAAAGAAATATTCCAGTTTGATACGTATGATTTTACCGGAGGCATTTATACTGATATTGGAATGGGTTACCAGTTTCCGATTTATAAAAGATCTTTTTTTGTATTTAGCGTGGGCTATTCTTATAAAAAATTAAAAAGCAAAATTGGGACAACAATTTGTCCTTTTGTTGGCCCCTGCGTCGTAGATTATAGTAATTACGAATTTAGCTACGGCAGAATGATTTTAAAAGCGGGATTAATTTTTTGAGTGTTGTTGCAGTCTGGAAGAAATCAATTATTCACTTCAATGCAGGTTAACCTGGCGCAATCATTATCAATCAGAGATCTCTTACATCTTCCCTTTCCTCCACTATTTTAATGGTAGCATTGTGCAAGGCATTATTTATCATTATCTGGCAGGCGAGACGAAGGTTTTGCATTCCTGTCTGGCATTTCGCAAGCGTTGCTTTCTCATTTCTTTCCATTACGGATGCTGAAGCGTCCAATCCATTCACTTCTACCAGGCAAGTACCACATCTGCCGATTCCTTTGCACTCTCCAAAATCTTCCAGGTATATTTTTTCATTAATCAGCACCATCAGGTTCCTGTATTCCCCTTCATAGGTAGTCACGGTGATTGTTTCATTAAAGTAAGTAAGAGAAAATACAATATCTCTGTAATGTGGATCAAATAAACTCAAATTTCGATTTTTATATTATAGCAGTGATACACGCATTCTGTTTGAACAACGAACAGGATTTTTTATAACGACGAAGGGTTTTTCCAGAAAGCATCCTGGTAAGTATCTAAAAGAGGTTCATCAGAAATTTGCGTACCGATCTGTGTTAATTGTTCATCGGACAATGCTAGTTCAAGGTGAGGAAAAAGGATTCTTTCTTCGTAGCGTACATGCTCGTCCACCATATCAGCAAGTTGTAATAATTTTCCTTCCCGGTCTTGAATACCAAACCTATCCATTGTTTCAATGGATGTTTTTATCTGTTTATGGTCGTCTAACGCTCTCTGTACCTTGTCATCTTTTAACGGGGCAAAAAGAAATGCTTCTTCTTCGCCGAAATGTGGTGCAAAATGTTGTGTCCAAAAATATCTCACGTAATTTGCCATCCTATCAACGTCAATGTGATGTTTAATGCCCTGCCGAATCTTCCAGCAAAACAATAGACTGGCATGGTGGTCACGCGAAAGCTTTACAATGTTTTCATTTCGCTTAATTGGTTTTTTGTTCGTCATTTTAATTTTATTTCCTCACTAAGGTCAGATAAATTCTGGTGCCATTTTCTTTCGACCTCAACATGCTAATTTTTTAGTTAATTCTTACCACTACTTTCCCTTTTGTATTGTGAGTTTCCACTGCTTTATGTGCCCAGGCAATTTGGTCGAAAATAAAAATCTTATCAACAAACACTTTAACTTCCTTGTGTTCCAGCATCTCTGCGATTTTATTTATCTGTCCATTGTCTGTATGCATCATTGGCCATGTTAGTTTGACGCCATATTTTTTCGCAAGCGATATTGCCTTAGGATCATCCTTCGTAGATGAAGGGAGGCAAACCGCAACGCCCCCACGCTTTAAACATGAAAGCGATCTGTATAACACATCTCCGCCCATGGAATCTAACACAGCATCCAGCCCGTTCACTATCTCTTCAAATTTTTTCTTTTTATAATCAATAAATTGATCCACACCTATTGACTTTAGAAATCGTTCATTTTTATCGGACGCAGTTCCGATCACATAAGCGCCATTCATTTTTGCAAATTGAACAGCCAAATGTCCTACGCCGCCCGCGGCAGCTTGTATCAATATTTTTTGACCGGCAGTTATTTTTAGTTCTTCATTTATAGCCTGGTAAGCCGTTAATCCAACGATGGGTGCTGCTGCTGCTTCTTCAAAAGAAATATTGTAGGGTTTTTTTGCCAACAGTTGGGGATCGGCCACCGCAAACTCCGCGTAGCCATTTCCAGGCCCGGGAAACCCTATGCAACCAAATACAGAGTCTCCGATATTAAATCCGGTAACTTTTTTGCCGGTAGCTTCAATGATTCCGCTTACATCCCATCCCAATATCGCCGGAAGTTTAATAATTTTAGACATCCCACTTGTTCCGGCTCTTACCTTGGTATCTACAGGATTAATGCCCGCTGCCGCCACTTTTATTAAAACCTGCTGATCATTTATTTTTGGTTTAGACACGTCCATTATCTGAAGTTCTTCGGCCTCTCCAAACTGATTGATAATTGCGGCTTTCATTTTTATATCAAAATTAGGATAAAAAAAATTCCTTCAATCTTAGCTTTCGTGTCGGGGTCTTATGATCAAACGCAACGTGGGATTGTTTGTAATGAAAGACCAAAACCAGCTAAATGCAATTTTTACTTTATTGCGAAAACCTACCAGCGGTATAATGTGAACAAAAAGCCAGATAAGCCATGCGAAAAAGCCTGCGAAAGAAACTTTAGGTAAATCGGCGACAGCCTCATATTTTGAAATAATCGCCATGCTGCCCTTATTGACGTAGCTAAAAGGTTTCAGGGTTTTGCCATCGGCCAATCTTTTGAAATTTTTTGCCAAAAGTGTTCCTTGCTGTATGGCTACCTGCGCCAGTTGCGGATGTCCATCCGGATAGTTTTCGTCGGTAGTTTGTAAACACATATCGCCTAACGCATAAATATTTTCAATATTTTTTACTTTATTAAATTCATCCACCAATATTCTTCTTCCTCTTCCAACTACTTCAGCAGGCAATCCGTCAATTTTCCTACCTGTAACTCCCGAAGTCCATATCAAGGTTTTAGTTGCCACAGTTTTACCATCAGCCATATAAACTATGTCATCCATATAATCTTTTACCGCCGTGTTAAGTTTGATATGAACACCCAATTTTCTTAACTCGTTGAAAGCTGCCTTCTGCGCGGTTTTGCTCATTGGCCCCAGAAGATGAGGCGACGCATCCACCAGGTGAATGGTGGCATGGACGCCGGATAATTCGGGATATTCTTTACTGGCTATTTTATTTTTCATTTCCGCCAACATTCCGGCAATTTCTACTCCGGAAGGCCCTCCGCCTGCAATCACAATATTCAGATATTTTTGTTTTTCGGTAGCTGTATCGGCAAGCACCGCTTCTTCTAAATTCATCAGCAAATGATTGCGCAAGTTGATTGCTGCATCTATTGATTTCATCGGCATGGAATGCTGTTTTACATTTTCCATTCCAAAATAATTGGTTTCAGTTCCCACAGCAAGAACCAAATAATCATAATCTAAAATACCGGTATCAGTTTCAATATTATTTTTATCCGGATTTACTTTTATAAATCTTCCTAAATGAAACCGCATATTCTTTTTTCCTTCAAACATCCTTCTGAAAGGGTAGCTGATATTTGACGGTTCAATAAACGCCGTAGCGACCTGGTAAAGTAATGGTGGAAAATAATTATAATTATTTTTATCTACCATGGTTACCTCATAGTGAGGATCGTTCCAGATATTTTTTACAAAATTGATCCCTGCGAATCCACCACCCACAATTACTATTTTTTTTACACTCTCTTCCATTTCTATTTTTTTTAAAATTACATTCCCTTGTGGACATATGCTTTCTCAATTGGGAATTTATTCCGGTATTAATAAATAATATGTCAGGAGATAGTGCTCAAACTTCGTTCCTCAAATTTTATGGCAGTAAAACGGTAATGTTATTTTTTAAAAAAGATTTGGCAGATAAAAATTCCTGCTTCAACTTTGCGCCAGTTCTTTGTGATTCACTTATCAAGAAAGGCAGAGGGATATGGCCCGATGACGCCTTGGCAACCGGAAATGTTTTTTAATATCATTCAAAGGTGCTAACTCCATCCTGATCTATGATCGGGAGAGATAAGACAGATCAAGATTTAGTTTAAAATAATTGGCCAACCCAATTAAAATATATTAACTCATCTGATTCTGTCAGATGAGTTTTTTTTGTCCAAAATTTTTGCCAAAAAATTCTCAGTTTTCTATGATAAGCGTGTCAACAAATCAGTAAATATTTTATAAAAAAAATAATAGTGAAAAATGGTAACTCATAAGAAACTGGTATTGGGAATTTTTGGATTTGGCGTAGTCGGAGAGGGGCTTTATAAAGTACTGAACATGACGCCGTCATTAAATGCAACTTTAAAAAAAGTGTGTATTAAACATCCGGATAAAAAAAGAAACGCGCCTGCCGAATTATTTACAGCAGACAGACAAATATTGCTTAAAGATAATCAGATCAATGTGATTGTGGAATTGATAGACGATGCGGATGCGGCTTATGAAATAGTAAAAGAAGCCTTGCTGAGCGGAAAATCTGTAGTGAGCGCTAATAAAAAAATGCTTGCAGAACATTTGATAGAATTACTGGAATTACAAAAGCAGACGGGCGCTTCATTACTTTATGAAGCGGCCTGCTGTGCCTCCATTCCGGTGATACGAAACCTGGAAGAATATTATGATAACGATCTGCTGCATTCTATTAACGCTGTTGTAAATGGTTCTACCAATTATATTCTTACCAAAATATTTGACGAAAAGCTCTCTTTTAAAAACGCACTGATACAAGCACAACAGTTGGGATTTGCGGAAAGCAATCCCGTGTTGGATGTAGAAGGTTATGATGCGTTGAACAAATGGACGTTTTTGCTAACTCATGCTTATGGGCTTTTGCCTGATAAAGAAAAATTGTGTTTTACGGGAATACAAAGCATCACTTCAGAAGACGCACGACAGGCTGAGAAAAAAGAATGCGTGATCAAATTAGTGGCCTCTGCTAAAAAACTTCAAAACGGAAAGGTAGCTGCGTTTGTATTACCCCAGTTTGTAAAAAAAGACGACCAATTGGCATTTATTAAAAATGAATACAATGGTGTAGTGATTGAAAGTTCGTTTGCCGACAAACAATTTTTTTATGGAAAGGGCGCAGGAAGTTTACCGACAGCATCGGCTGTATTGAGCGATATATCCGCACTGAGCTACGACTACAGATATGAATATAAAAAACTCAACCGGGAAGAATCAAATGAGCTTACTAATGATTTCTATGTAAAAGCTTACATCGGTTTTACTGATTGGGATCACATCCGGAAAGATGATTTTGAAAGCATTGAGGAGTGGCACTCCAACGAAAGTATTAATTATCTTATCGGTATTATACATTTTGAAAAACTACAGACAAGCAGTTGGTGGAAAGAAAATAATGTATCCCTGGTGCTTACTGCTGATCCTATTATCGAATCGTTAGATATTGTAAAGTTGAAAAAGAGAAGCCTTGTGCTGGCGGGTTTCTCAGGAGGCAATCATTTGTCCTGATAAGTTTCTGTTTTTAATTTTTATAAAGCCATCTTTAGCAGGATGGCTTTTGAGATGTTAAGATTCCCTATTTTGGCAATCTTTATTTTCCCTGACTGACTTGATAAAACTTAAAATTATCTCTGTTCCGCGGGAGAGATTAAAACCGTTTTATTTGTTTTTGTGATTGAAAAAAAAGACAACAACTTTCATTCCACATCGTACATTTGTTTTCAAATGACGTCTTCGTATTTCACTTACAGCAGGCCTAAAGTGCTCCAGGCTTTGCGGTTTCATTTTTTTAGCAGAAATGAAATAAAGATCATGATAGCCGTGGTCAACATTTTCGCCATCTCTGCTGCCGTGTTTTATTATATGGGAAAGATTTCTCCGTTGGCATTTTTATTAAGTTCTACACTCTGGTTTGCTTTAATGATCGCGTTCTGGTGGCTATTGCCATTTCTTATTTATCGCAAAGCAGCCACGTTTAAAGATCATTTTAAAGTAAGTTTTGAGGAGCAGCATTTGTTTCTTGAAAATGAAAGAGGAAGCCGTAGCTGGCCGTGGAAAGATTTTCATAGAGTAGTAGAAAGCGCTAATTTTTTTCATTTGTATTTCAATAGTCAATCATTTTTCTTAATTCCTAAAGATGCTTTTGGAAAAGAGAAAGTAAATGATGCGAGGCATTTTCTGAAAGAAAAAATCATTAACCGGAAGTGAGTTTTGCACTTATGACTTGAACGCAGCAAATGAAAATCCCGGTTATTTGTTCGTTCACTGTTGAAAAAAGATATCGCTATCAGCGCTCCTCCAAAACCGTTTCATAATGTTCTACCACCGGAAACGGATCGTAATAATGATGAAGCAATTCTTTCCATTTAGTATAAATCGCAGATTGACGGAATCCAATAAGGTGATCTTCAATTTTTTCCCATTCTACGAGCAATATGTATTTATTATTTTGCTCAATACTTTTTTGAAGAGCGAGGCTTAAAAAACCTTTGGTGGAACTTATATATTGCCTCGCAATGCTAAAGTCTTCTTCGAACTTTTTTTGTCGGCTGGCATTTACATAAAGGGTAGCTATTTCCAGAATCATGCGGATAAGTTGGTTTATAGTTGCGATTCATGCAATAATATAAAAAAATAATTGTAAAACGTTTTGAAAAGTGGTAATTCTCCCTGATTGTTGAAAAGTCACGTATGGAGCGTATCGGTAGTGTTGATTCGATAGAATATTCAAACATAATGTCATTTTATTAACTTGCATATTCTAATTTTCGAATAATGAAAGTGGATTATATAGCGCTGTCTGTTCCTGTTTTTTTTATTCTGATTGGTATTGAATTGACTTATAGTCTTTATAAGAAGATGGCTTATTATCGTCTCAATGACAGTATTTCAAACTTGAGCCAGGGTATAGGCCAGCAGCTTACTGGTATTTTTATGAAGACGAGCTTATTTTTTGGATATAAATACATTTATGAACATTGGCGCCTTTTGGATTTGCCAAATAGTATTTGGGTTTGGTTGATTTTATTTCTTGGCGTCGATTTTTTTTATTACTGGTTTCACCGCACCAGCCACCAGGTAAACTTGTTGTGGGCAGCTCACATCGTACATCATCAATCTGAAGAATATAATTTGACAGTAGCCTTACGTCAATCGTGGTTCCAGGGCTGGTTTAGCTGGATATTTTATTTGCCATTGGCCCTTATGGGATTTCAACCTTTGATGTTTTTGACGCTGAGTGCATTCAATACGTTGTACCAGTTTTGGATTCATACCAGGACAATAAAAAGTATGGGCTTCTTAGAATATATTTTAAATACGCCTTCGCACCACAGGGTGCATCATGGATCCAATCCAAAATATATTGACAAAAATCATGCAGGAACGTTGATAATATGGGATCGCTTATTTGGTACATTCCAAAAAGAAGAAGAGGAAGTGTATTACGGAACTACAAAACCTTTATCAAGTTGGAACCCGCTGTGGGCCAACGTTCACTATTGGGACGATCTTATACGAACAGCACGAAAAGCGAAAGGGATCAGAGACAAAATTAATGTTTTTCTAAAGCCGCCCGGTTGGTTTCCGGAATACTTAGGAGGCATACAATATCCGTCCGATATAGATAAAGATAATTATAGCAAGTATAATCCGATTTACAATTCAAGCGTTACCGGATATATTTTAATTCAATTTATTACCGCGTTGTCTGGCGGCTCAGCGATTTTATTTTTGTACGCAAAAATGGATTGGCTGCACTTAATCTCAGCAAGCGCATTTGTAATTCTTACGCTGTTAAGCTGTGGTGCACTTTTTGAACAAAAGAAATGGCAGATCAAATTTGAATACCTAAGATTAATCATTGGTATTCTACTTGTTTTATTTTTTGGATTTGCCACGATGTATAAAATTGTTTTTTTGATATTGCTTTTCATTTCATTAATTTGGTTTTATCGTTTACAGAAAATGAAAACTGATGTCGCAAAAAACTAAATTGTTTTATTTCATTTATCTTATTGTCTTTATCACC
>JAHEZA010000542.1 GCA_023251335.1 Chitinophagaceae bacterium
CTTGAGTATATTAGTCGCGATCAATACCGTAAGATTAACGAACCTGAATTCTTACATGAATTGAAAAAAAAATATAGCGATTCGATCATTATTCCTGAAGGTGGATTTTCTATAAAAGGAAAAGAAGGCGCATCATTAATCAAGGGATTGTTTAGTGATAAAAAATTTTCCCATGTATGTATGGCGGTAGGCACGGCTACCACGTTTGCAGGAATTATTGAAGGTAATGAAAGAGAATGCGAAACAATTGGTTTCAGTGTTTTAAAAAATATAACGGATATAGACGCCAGACTTCGTCAGTTGAAAATAGTTCGGGACAAAAAATATAAGTTTATTGGCGATTATCACTTTGGTGGTTATGCAAAGAAAACGGACGAACTGATCTTTTTCATGAACACATTTTACAATCGCCACAAAATTCCGTTGGATTTTGTTTACACAGCCAAAATGATGTTTGGCGTAAATGACCTGGTTGGAAAAAAATATTTTCCTGAAGGCGCTGAAATTTTATGCATCCATACCGGCGGCTTGCAGGGAAATCATTCATTACCTGAAGGAACGTTGGTTTATTAAAACGCTAACAGCAAACAAACAAAAAAAGAGATTTCTTATTCAGGTTTTATATAAGGGACTATTTATTTCAAATAAATAGAATCCATATTTTCTCCGCAGTGAAGCATACCCGATTTATATTTGGGATCATTTTTCCCTAAGTAAGGATTATTAATTTCGGCCGTATTGCTCAACCAATTTGCGGGCTTATCATCGCCAAAAGCCATAGGACAGTTTTGCCAGTAAATTTTATTTCCTTCATAACCAATTACTTTCAACAGTGGATATAGATTTTCTGACACCATGCTGAAATCATAGCGCATCTCGGTGATACTAGTTTCCTGCAGGATGGGTTCAGCGTTGGCTTTAATGTCGCTGATATTTTGCCTGGCAGTAATAAGCAACGATGAATCAGTGGCTTGAAGTTCGCTTAGTTGAATACTGTCTGTTGCGTCAATAAATTTGGACGCCGTGGCTTTTATCATCGTCGTATCTGCATTTACAAAAGCATCTTGCATTTTGAAATATGCTTCTAACATATTGGCGATACTTTTATTGAAATCAGGAGAATGCTTTTTTACCGCGCTTGCGACTTCCCGCACGGGTTTCGCGTCATTTTTATTTTTTTTAAAAACGAAGAACCAGAGTCCCGCGAAAACAACTATCACTACCAGGATAGAAAGAAAACGTTTCATAGTCGTTTGTTTGAATTTTTTTTAGCCAAATTAATGGCAAAATTTCCGGAAACACAAACTCGCTGTTTAAAAATAAATTCACTATCATGGTTTATGCCTTCATAAACCACTTACATTAAACAAGCTTTCCCAAACCTTCTTTGATTTTTTTAAACCCTGCCTCAATATTTTCCATGCTATTCGCAAAGGAAATTCTGATATAACCGGGCTGTCCAAAAGCATCGCCGGAAACTGTGGAAACATGCGCACTGTTCAAAAGATACATACAAAGTTCATTTGAGTTGCTGATAACTTCGTCCTCATATTTTTTTCCAAAATAGTGGCTTACCTCAGGAAAGATATAAAAAGCTCCTTGCGGCTCTATACATTTTAATTCCGGTAATTCTTTCAACAACTCTGTCACCCGTTGCTTGCGGCGTTTGAACTCTTTTATCATTTCGTAGGTTGCCGTTAAAGGGGATTCCAGTGCTGTGATGGCAGCGCGTTGTGCAATAGAATTTGTACCGCTGGTAAATTGTCCTTGTATTTTTTCACACGCTTTTGCTACGTCCGGGTGAGCTGCAATATATCCCAATCTCCAACCTGTCATTGCAAATCCTTTGCTAAGGCCGTTTATGATAATAACCCTGTCCTTAATGCTACTAAATTGCGCGATGCTCTCGTAATTTCCACTTTCGTGTGAATAATTAATGTATTCATAAATTTCATCGCTGATAATATTAACCTGCGGATGTTTTTCAAAAACTTTTGCAAGCCCTTCCAATTCGTTTTTTGTATAAGTAGCTCCCGTTGGATTGCACGGAGTTGAAAAAATAAAAAGCTTTGTCTTTTCTGTAATCGCTTCTTCCAATTGTGCAGGGGTTATTTTAAATCCGGCTTCTGGTGTGCCGTTTACAAAAACCACTTTTGCCCGTGCAAGTCTCGCGATTTCTGAATAAGAAACCCAATAAGGAGTAGGGATAATAATTTCATCGTCGTCATCAAGAATACTCAGCATTGTATTGGCAATGCACTGCTTAGCGCCCGTGCTTACTACTATTTGCTGCGATGTATAGGTAAGTCCGTTATCTCTCAATAATTTTTTACAGATTGCCTCTTTCAATTCGGGAAAACCTGATACCGGCGTATAATGGCTCCAGTTTTCATCTATTGCTTTTTTTGCTGCGTCTTTTATATGTTCCGGTGTATTAAAATCGGGTTCACCGAGGCTGAGGTCAATTACATTAATTCCTTTAGCTCTTAGTTCGCGGCCAAGTTTGGCCATTTTGATAGTTTCGGGTTCGTTAAATCTGTTTAAAATTGATGAAAGTTGCATGTATTTATTTTTTAAATCTGCGCAAAAGTACGTCATTGATACATTGCTTGAAAATGTTGGTTTTAAATCTTTGAAAAAAGATAAAAATTAA
>JAHEZA010000543.1 GCA_023251335.1 Chitinophagaceae bacterium
GAGAGACAGGCAGGGAAAAATAACCACTGAAATAAACGAAAAAATGATGACCGCGCCCGGTGAAGAATCCGATACGCAAACATTGTTGCAAAATGATAAAGCATTGGACCTGATGGAAGATGCATTAAAAGAACTTAATCCTGAGCAAAAGCAATGTGTAACTTTGTTTTACCTGCAAAAGAAAAGCTACCAGGAAATAAACGAACTGACCGGCTTCACCATGATGCAGGTTAAAAGCTATATACAAAACGGGAAAAGGAACCTTAAAATACTGATCGAAAAAAAAATGAAAGAAAATTTATAAATGCCGGACAACCTTAAAGACATATTATCTCATTTGTCAACCGACATTGACCAGGAAACGTTGCTGCTTTACCTGCAGGATAAGCTTTCGGAAGAAAAGAAGCATGAAGTAGAAAAGAAATTGCTCAATAACGAATTCGCTAACGATGCAGTAGAAGGTTTACAGGAATTCAAAGACAAACAGCAGATCGCTTTTATGGTAGATGCGCTTAACCGTGACCTGAAGAAAAAAACTGAAAAGAAAAAGCGGATGAGAGAAAGAATGAAAATGCCTGATCAGACCTGGCTATATATATCTATTATCATTATTATCCTGCTTATTGTTATTTCCTACATTGTCATTCACAAGTCAATGAATAAATAATTAATATTTCTGTTTGCCCTCCCAGTTTTTCCATGCTGTAAATATTTCTTCAGCCTCCGGGTGAGGACAATGTATAAAAGGTATTTTGCGATCACTTATTGGAATATTTATTTCATGATAAATAAAATCATCATCAAACTCAATGTCCGCAGCTTCTTCGCGGGTATTGGCGTATACGACACGGCGTGGCCTCGCCCAATAGATTGCACCGAGACACATAGGACATGGTTCACAACTTGTATAGATATCACAACCTTCCAATTGGTAATTGCCTAATTTTTTACAGGCTTCGCGGATGGCTACTACTTCTGCATGGGCAGTAGGGTCATTGGAAGATGTCACCCTGTTATTTCCTTCTCCTATTATTTCATTATTCTTCACTATTACGCACCCAAAAGGCCCGCCTTTACCACTCTCCATCCCCTGCTTCGAGAGCGCAATAGCCCTTTCCAAAAATTTCTTCTCCTCTGGTTTCAGCATTGTTTAATTGATTTGATACTCAAATTTCCTGTTTTCGTGTGGATTTTGATCGAGTTGTACACAGATTATTCACGGCCAAAGCCCGCAATATGAAGTTAATATTAATTTTAGGTTAACAGGGCTCTCCCGGCACAAAGCTTCGTAATTTATATCACAGAAAAACAGCTTAAATCGTTTTTGTTATGAAATGGGAAACTGTCACTTCCGGCATTGGTCAAAAGGTATATGCGCTGTGGGATAATGGACATAAACTGCTGACACTCGCTTTTAACTCTTCGTCTAATTTTGCCAGGATAGAATACGGTGAAGAAAAAAGAGCTTTTATCATTCGCTATGAAGGATTATTCAAGAACAAAATGGTAATGCGTAATGAATATGGCATCCGGATCGGGCAGATCAGTGCAGAAAGAGAGAATATGATAGCATTAAACGATGAAAAAATTTTTTATACCATCACTAATGACAAGGAACCAAGGTTAATCCTGTATAAAGAATCTATAGACGATCCCCTTGCAGTTTGTTTACTTAAACTCGACAATGAAAAAAGTATTTTGCCTTCTGTAAGGCCGTCAGCAATTACACATAGCTTATTGCTTACACTTTCCTGGTATTTATTCCGGGCTGTTGGCAAAGAAAAAATACCTGAGTTGGCATAGAGTTATAATTTTTCCCAAACCTGTTTGGCAAATTGTTCCAGGGAAGGATCTCTTGCGCCCATCAGCAGCAGTACACAATCATGGGTCAAATGTGATCGCAATGCGTTTAGTAATTCATTTCTGTCTTCTATAAAAAAGGCTGGTTTATTTAATTTTTTAAGATCATTGATAAGATCGTTGGCAGAAATATCCTTGACTGCCGTGCCCCCGGCATAAAATATTTCGCTCATCCAGATTTCATCTTCGGGTCTCAATACCTTTCCTATTTCCCGGACAAAATCATTGCGCAAAAATTTTGTAGGCCCATAACCATGTGGCTGAAACCATGCAATCACTTTAGGCGCTATGAACTGGCAGGCTTCAATGGCTGCAGCACATTTAACCGGGTTATGTGCAAAATCATCAATGACCCAGGCGCCATTTTTATTTCCCAAAACCTGGTGACGACGATAGATGCCTTCATATTTACCCAATGCTTCCGAACAAATTTTCAAATCAACTCCAATTTGTACAGCAATAGCAGAAGCGGCTAACGCATTTTCCATATTATGTTTGCCAATTACACCCAAACTAAATGCAACATCATTTATCTTAAATGAAATATGCAGACCTTCCTGTCTGAATTCCGTGGCTTTGAATCCTGCGCCGGCATTATCCCATGAAAAATCCTGCTCTATGTTTTGAGAAAAATTTTTTGCGAGCGAATGTGATTGATTCACGACAAATTGCTTTGAATTCTTTTTAAACGTTTCAAATAATTCCAGCAATGTTTCAATCTCCTTATGATCCTTATCAATATTCAGCAACAGGCCAATTTCCGGTTTGTATTGAACAATGGATCCATCACT
>JAHEZA010000083.1 GCA_023251335.1 Chitinophagaceae bacterium
GAATACCCAGAGCGTACATTTTGCGTAAGGCTTTCCAGTGTTCCGCCTTTCAATAATTCCGCAGATGCTTCTTTGAACGATCGCGATGCACTCAAATAATCCGTTGTTAAATAATGAGGAATATGAATATGTAGCCCTTCCATCAGGTTTACAAAATACTCGCTCCACGAAATGGCCACGGCAATATTTCCAATAGCGTATTCCATTAACAAATCCCAACCAATGATCCATGCCACCAGTTCGCCAAACGATGCATACGCATAAGTATAAGCACTTCCACTCACCGGAATTCTTGAAGCAAATTCCGCATAACATAGGGCAGAAAATCCACAACACACCGCCGTGAGAACAAACAAAAGCGATACACCGGGGCCCCCTGCAAAAGATGCATTTCCTATGGTAGAAAATATGCCTGCGCCTACTACAGCGGCGATTCCCATCGCAGTAAGATCGCGCACTTTCAATACTTTTTTTAATCCTGAAGCAGAATGCGTAGCATCAGAAAGACCTGATTCCGCATCGGCTAAAATGGCAGAAATACTTTTTTTACGAAAGAGAGGGTGAGACATACCTGGTAAACTTTTACGAGACTAAAAATATAGAAATAATTTTTAAACCCATTTTAAAGTCCAGATAAAAGGAATATTATTATTGTCATCAGACAATTTTTTCTCTAAAGTAAGTAGCTGAAACCAAGGGATTTATTTTGATATAAATACATAATCGTCAATATTTGTTCGCTTACTGTAAGAATCTTACTCACGATGTTCAATCCACAAGACGAGTAAATCATGAGAAGTGGCGGAACGAAAATAAGAATCATCCGTAATTGTTTGTTTACTGCAATCAATCTTTGCTTTATTTTCGTAAAATGAATACGGATTTGATTTTAAAAACTATTTCGCAATACATAACCTTTACTAAAGAAGAAACTAAATTTTTTCTTTCACTCCTTCGGCAAAAGAAAATCCGGAAAAAACAATTCCTTTACCAGGAAGGAGATATTTGTAAATACACCACATTCGTAAATAATGGGTGCCTTCGTACATACGCTATTGATAACAGCGGAACAGATCATGTATTTCAGTTTGCCACAGAAGGTTGGTGGATCGGAGATATTGAAAGTTTGAAAAATCAGACTCCAACGATGATGAATACAGATGCACTGGAAGATTCTGAAATAATAATGATCTCAAAACAAGATATGGACCTGCTCTATGAAAAGGTTCCGAAGTATGAACGTTTTTCAAGAATGATTTTGGAAAATGCGTACATAGCCCACCAGCAGCGGATATTACACAATGCTTGTTTTTCAGCTTACGAAAGATACCAGCATTTCTTAGAAAAATATCCTGAATGGAACGCGCGAATTCCACAAAACCAAATCGCTTCTTACCTTGGAATTACTCCTGAGTTTTTCAGTAAGATGAAAAGTCAGGCCCTGATAAAATAAGTACCGTCAAAATTAAAAACATAAATCATTACTATTTGTTGATTTACTGTACCTGGAAATATCCACAATTGATTAATCGCTTTCGCGAATAATGTTCCATTCACCGCTCAAGATTTGCTACTCAGGACTTAATCTACATTATTGGCAAGGCTATTGCGTTGTCATAATTTTGTGTTTTAAAATTTAAACAATGAAAGAATACAAAGCAATAGAAGAAGTTTTATCGCCATCTGCATCTCACATGGTGGGTGATGGATTTAAAGTTGTGAATTTTTCTCCCGGCGGGGAAAGTTTTGGCGATAGAATGAGTCCGTTTTTTCTAATGGATTTTAATCCTGAATTTAATTTTACTCCAACTAAAGAACCGCGCGGCGTAGGTGTTCATCCGCATCGCGGATTCGAAACCGTAACGGTTGCTTACAAAGGAAGCGTAGCACATAATGATAGCACCGGAAATAGTGGTGTTATTAATCCCGGCGACGTACAATGGATGACGGCTGCATCCGGAATCCTTCATAAAGAATATCATGAAAAAGAGTTTGCCAAAAAAGGCGGCGCATTTGAGATGGCTCAGATATGGGTGAATTTGCCAAAGAAATATAAAATGTCAACTCCTAAATACCAGGCAATACTCAATGATCAAAAAGGAGATTACAAAATAGGAAATGGAAATGGAAATGTATTGGTAATTGCGGGAGAATATAATGGCGTAAAGGGCCCGGCAAAAACTTTCTCGCCTGTAGAAATGTATGACATTCACTTGAATGAGAATGGAGAAGCAGAATTCAATCTGCCGGCGGATTTTAACACAGGATTATTAGTAGTGGAAGGCGAAGCGACTATCAATGAAAATACTATTGCACATGCTCATCAATATGTGCAATTTAAAAATGAAGAAGGCGCCATAAAAATTAAAGCAAATAAAAAAAGTGTCTTTTTATTATTAAGTGGCGAACCAATTAACGAGCCTGTAGCTGCTTACGGACCTTTCGTGATGAATACAGTAGAAGAAATCCAGGAAGCTATTGACGATTTCAAAGGTGGAAAATTTGGCCAACTTGCTAACTAAATATTTATTTAAACTCTAAAAACAAATAACATGTCAACAAAAACAAAATGGGTAATAGATCCCTCGCACAGCGAAATTGCATTTAAGGTAAAACATCTGATGATCACTAATGTGAAGGGCATTTTTACAGAATACAATGCCAGCATTTACACAACCAATGAAGATTTCACAACGGCTGAAGTAGATTTTTGGATGGACCCGGAATCGGTAACCACCAATGACGAAAAGAGAGATGGGCACCTGAAAAGCGCTGATTTTTTTGATATTGCAAATCATAAAGAAATAACTTTTACGTCCAACACCATTGAAAAGATAGATGGAGATGGCAGTTATGAACTTTGGGGAGATCTGACCATAAAAGGTATTTCAAAAAAAATAAAGCTGGATGTAGAATTTGGCGGCGTGATAAAAGATCCCTGGGGGGCTGAAAAAGCTGGGTTTACCATCAATGGTAAAATTAATCGGAAAGATTGGGGACTAAACTGGAATACCGCTCTTGAAGCAGGAGGCTTGTTAGTAGGAGACACCGTAAATATCAGTTGCGAAGTAGAATTATTAAAACTGGAAGAAGTAGAAAATAACTAATGGTCAGAAGTCAGGTCGTATATAGCTCAAAACTCATGCATTAATTTGACTCACTTTAAATTCAGGCCTTAAATCTTTTTATATAAAGGATTAAGGCCTTTTTATTTTAGAAAAATAAAACGCTATTAGAGTATGTAAAAGGACGTCTGTTCAATGAAAAAAAAATTAAATCAGAAACTATTCTTTCTGCTTGAAAATCTTCTTTTAATTAAATAATCCTAAATGTGTACTTTTGACGGCATTTAAAAAAAAACAACAATTTAAAAGGTAATTTTAAAAAGTCTTGGAAAAAAAAGTAACTAAAATAGGCGTTCTCACCTCTGGCGGAGACGCTCCGGGAATGAATGCTGCCATCAGGGCAGTGGTACGCACAGGTATTTATAACAAATTAGAAGTTTACGGAATTAAACGTGGCTACCAGGGGATGATAGATAATGACATTTTTAAAATGGAGAGTACAAGCGTCGCTAACATTATTCAACGCGGAGGCACCATTCTAAAAACGGCAAGGTGCAAAGATTTCTTTACTACTGAAGGAAGAAAAAAAGCTTATGAAAATCTCAACGCGCTTGGAATCAATGGAGTAGTCATCATTGGTGGCGATGGTTCTTTCAGAGGGGCACAAATCTTTAGCCGCGAGTATGATATACCTTGTATAGGCTTGCCGGGAACAATAGATAAAGACATTGCCGGCACCGATTTTACTATTGGTTTTGATACCGCCGTAAACACAGCCGTAGAAGCGATAGACAAAGTGAGAGACACCGCTGATGCGCATGACAGGCTTTTTATTATTGAAGTGATGGGAAGGGATTCGGGATACATTGCGCTGCATAGTGGCATTGCTACCGGAGCAGAAAACATATTAATCCCTGAACGAAAGACAGATGTGGAAGGCGTTGTCAACGCCTTAATCGAAAAGCATGGGCGTAAAAAATTAGTCAATATTATTGTCGTGGCCGAAGGCGAAGAATTTGGTGCGGTAGAATTAGGAAAAGTAATTACGGAAAGAATACCCGACCAGGAAGTTAGAGTTACAATTCTGGGCCACATACAGCGTGGTGGCTCTCCAACCTGCTTTGATAGGTTAATTGCCAGTCGCATGGGCTATGCAGCTGTTGAATGTTTACTAGAAGGAAGATTCAATGTTTTTGTGGGCATCCTTAATAATGACATGCATTATATTCCCCTGGATAAGGCGGTAAAAAAGAAACAGAGAATGAGTGAAGACTGGATGAAAATCGTGAAAATATTATCAAGCTAGAAAAGTCATGAGTGATTAATGATCAGGAGAAACTGGCTGACAACAAATGACTTAAGCCTCATAAACGTTAACTTACAACCCATAAATCATAACTAATAACTGATTCTTAAATAAAAAATAAATGTCAAAAAATATTAGCAAGTATCTATACAAGGATATGGATAAAAAAGCAGGTTTTGATCATTCGGTAAAGCGGACAAAAATTGTAGCTACCGTAGGGCCGGCCTGCGATAATTATGATGCTATGGTAGAATTAGTAACGGCAGGCGTAAATGTTTTTCGCTTAAATTTCTCCCATGGCAGTTATGAAGATAAGGCTAGAATCATTCAAATAATAAGAAAAATAAATACCACACTGCCTTTTAATATCGCGATACTTGCCGATTTGCAAGGTCCTAAATTAAGAGTGGGGGAAATTGAAAATAACGCGCTGGAAATAAAACCCGGTGATCGGTTGACATTCACAAATGAAAAATGCGTTGGGAATTTTGAGAAGATCTATGTAAGCTATCCTAACCTTCATAATGATGTGATTCCCGGAAACATAATCATGATAGACGATGGTAAACTGGAAGTAAGAGTAATAGAAGTACTTTCCAACCATGATGTGCAGGTTGAGGTGGTAATGGGTGGTATCCTTTCATCTAAAAAAGGACTTAATCTTCCTGACACAAAAATCTCATTACCTGCGCTTACTGAAAAAGATCTTGCTGACCTTGATTTTATCATTGGCCAGAACGTAGATTGGATAGCGCTTTCATTCGTTCGCGAAGTAAAAGATATTATAGGCCTCAAAGATATATTGAAAGAAAGAAAGAGCAAATCAAAAGTAATCGCCAAAATAGAAAAACCTGAAGCGGTAGCCAATATAAGAGACATTATCCTGGAAAGCGATGGCATTATGATAGCACGCGGAGATTTGGGGGTAGAGTTGCCGGTAGAGAAAGTACCGCTTATACAAAAAGAGATCATCCGCAAATGTATGCACAGGGCCAAGCCGGTGATAGTGGCTACTCAAATGATGGAAAGCATGATGGACAGGATAAAACCGAATCGTAGCGAAATAACCGACGTGGCCAACGCAGTGCTCGAAGGCGCCGATGCCTTAATGCTTAGTGGCGAAACAGCTACCGGAAATTATCCCACCCTGGTGATAGAAACCATGAGCAAAATAATTATGGAAATTGAGAAGACAGCTTACGATTATAACCGAGATGATATTCTTTCACCGCAACCACATTCACCGTCTTTTTTAAGCGATGCTATCTGCTATAGCGCCTGCAAACTGGCCAGTGATGTAAAAGCAGATGCGCTAATCGGTATGACACAAAGCGGTTACACAGGATTCATGCTTAGCAGCTACCGGCCAAAATCGTTTCTGTATGTGTTTAGTAAAGAAGAAAGTCTGATAAATCAATTGAGCCTTAGCTGGGGCGTGCGTGCCATGTTCTACGATGAAGAAGAAAGCCTTGATGATATCTTTTCTGACCAGTTAGGAATATTAAGAGAAAGAGGTTTTCTAAAAACAGGCGATGTGGTGGTAAACACAGGTAGCACACCGGTATCTTTGCATTTGCCTACAAACGTATTAAAGATTACAAAAGTGAAGGAATAATTTTCTTCTTTAGGATACAGGCACAGGGCACGTCCTGTGCCTGTAAAATTTTAAAAACAATCAATCCGTTTTCATTTCCAGCAGGCAACAATAATTGCCGCAATAATATTTCCAGCCACGGTGTATAATCCGTTTATCAAATGGAGACCAAGCGGTTTTTTTTCATAAACATAAGAAATACTAATCGCCGTAGCACCAAAGAAAACACCGGTAAGAATTCCTAACTTTAATCCAACGCGCCACCCTGCTAAATTTAAGCGCGTAACAATTAATGAAAGCCCAAGAGCGCATACAAACATTAAGACGAAGGAAAGAATCATAATGCCTGTCGCGCCTTTTTTAGCGTCGGCCTGGTTCATGAGCGCACTATTATACGATCGCCATTTTTTTCCGAATAAAATTGTGTACCATAATGCGCCCAGAAAAAAATAAGCCAAGCCCGCTACCAGCACGGCAAGCCAGTTGATGTGTTGAAAGACTTCTGTGTTCATTTGATTAAGTTTTTGGTAAAAGATTCAGAAAATTAAACATATTTTATCAACCGATACGAATATTTATAAATTAAAAAAAGGTAGTAAACAAACAATTAATGCGTATTTCTATTTGAAAAATTACAGGATGACAGTAAACAAACAATTATTTAATTTATTTATCCTGATAAGCTACCCGAAAAGTAATCCTTTATCTGTACATTTAAGTTTCTAAATCTATCCAGCGATGAAAACGTATTTTCTTCTTATCATGTTTTTTTTATGTTCTTTTGCATCTTTTTCTCAGAACGAAGACAGCATTTGGTTTGTAAATAATTATACCAAGCTGGAACAGTACATTCCCATGCGCGACGGGATCAAATTGTTTACTTCTATTTATATTCCGAAAGATCAGGTATCAAAGCATCCTTTTTTAATGACACGTACTCCTTATTCAAGTGCGCCTTATGGTGAAGGAAAATTTGCAAATTACTGGGACGGTTACAGGATGGTTTATGCAAAAGAAAATTTCATTTTTGTGAGACAGGATGTAAGAGGTAGATTTATGAGTGAGGGAATTTTTGAAGACGTAAGGCCTTTTAATAAAAATAAAAAAGGACAGGAAATCGATGAAGCGAGCGATACGTATGATGCAATAGACTGGCTTGTAAAAAATATAAAAAACAATAACGGAAAAGTGGGTGTTTATGGAACTTCATATCCGGGATTCTATTCTACAGAAGCGGCACTGAGTGGCCATCCTGCATTAGTAGCAGTAAGCCCGCAGGCACCCGTTACTGACTGGTTTATGGGAGATGACTTTCATCATAAAGGCGCATTCTTTGTAATGGACGGATTTTCATTTTATCCTTTTTTTGGAACTCCACATCCTAAACCTTCCACAACATATACACATGGATTTTCATTTAACTCGGATGATAACTATAATGCCTACCTGAAAACAGGAGCTTTGAAAAATTTTGCAGCTTTAATGGGTGATAGTATTAAATTCTGGCATGAACTATATGAGCATCCTAATTATGATGCATGGTGGCAGGCACGCAATGCCCGCGTCGGTCTGTATCATGTAAAACCAGCCATGCTTTGGGTCGGTGGCTTGTTCGATGCTGAAGATTGTTTTGGCGCATGGAATTCTTATAAAGCCAATGAAATACAAAGCCCGCAAACCAATAGCAGAATTGTGATGGGTCCGTGGTACCACGGACAGTGGAGCCGCGAAGGAAGTTTTTTGGGTAATGTGCAATTTGGAAGTAATACCTCTAAGTATTTTCAGGATAGCATAGAAGTTCCTTTCTTTAATTTTTATTTATTGGGAAAAGGAAATACTTCCAATATTGCCGAAGCCAATATATTTTTTACGGGAGAAAACGATTGGAAAAAGTTTGATGTGTGGCCACCAAAGAATGTGGAGTCTCAAAATCTATATTTAGTTGCGAATGGAAATTTATCATTGGATAAAAAACCAAAGAACACAAATGCTTTTGACGAATACAGCAGCGATCCGGTTCATCCGGTGCCTTACACACAGGATGTACATTTCCAAAGAACAAGAGAATATATGACAGACGACCAGCGGTTTGCTTCTCGCCGGCCTGATGTCTTAACCTATGAAACT
>JAHEZA010000084.1 GCA_023251335.1 Chitinophagaceae bacterium
TTTATGAAAAATAAAAATCTTGTTTATTTGTTCGTTTACTGTATTTGGTTCGTGCTCTTCGGATGCAAAGAGAAAACTAAAAATCAACTCTTCTCTTTTCTATCTGCAAAAGAATCAGGCATTGATTTTTCAAATAATATTGATGAAGGAAAATTAAAAGGCGGCGCGCTCAATGAGTTTGGATACATGGGTGGTGGCGTAGGTATTCTTGATGTAAACAATGATGGATTAAAAGATATTTTCTTTTGTGGAAACCAGGTCACCAGCAAATTGTATTTAAATAAAGGCAGGAATCGTTTTGAAGATATTACAAAATCTGCAGGACTTACAACCACTGACTGGATTAGCGGTATCAGCGTCGTTGACATTAATAATGACGGGTATGATGATATGTATCTATGCACCTACGGTGATTCATCAGGCAGGCGGTCCCACAATTTGTTATTCATAAATCAGCACAACAACACTTTTAAGGAAGAAGCTGCAGAGTATGGCCTTGCAGATACCAGCTATTCCACGCAGGCAGTTTTTTTTGATTATGATAAAGATGGCGATCTCGATATGTATTTGTGTAATTACATGTTGAATGTTTCCTATTCTGCAAATTATCTTTTTCCAAAAAACCTGTCCGGAAATTCACCGGCTAATGACAGGTTATATCGGAATGATGGAAACAAAAATGGGTTGAAACATCCTGTGTTTACTGATATTTCAAAAGAAGCTGGCATAAAAGAAGATGGGTATGGATTGGGTGTTTCGGTTTCTGATTTCAATATGGATGGCTGGCCTGATATTTATGTGAGCAACGATTTTGTTTCCAATGACGATTTTTGGATGAATAATAAGAACGGCACCTTTTCGGATATGCTTGACCGTTCTACAAAACATCAAAGCTACAGCAGCATGGGCATTGATGCAGCCGATATAAATAATGACGGCAACATTGATTTTGCAACAGTAGATATGATGCCTGAAGATAATTACCGCAAAAAGCAAATTTATTCTTTCATGAATAACGACCGGTACCGGCAGGAAAGAAACATGGGATATTCACCGGAGTTTTCCAGAAACATGTTGCAATTAAATAATGGCAACTATTATAGTGGCGATACATCATTTCCTTTTTTCAGCGATATAGGACAGCTTGCGGGCATGAGTGAAACTGACTGGAGCTGGAGTATTTTGTTTGCTGATTTTAATAATGACGGCAACAAAGATTTGCATATTACCAACGGCATTGGAAGAGATTTTATCAATGCTGATTTTATTGAGTTTAGCAAAACTGCGCGCAATGCAGCTTCAGAAGAAGAATCAAAAAAAATGCTTAACGATAAAATTGTTTCACTTGGCCAGGTGGAATTATCAAATTATTTGTATTTGAATAATGGCAATTACACGTTCTCCAACATCACTGATTCTTCAGGAATTAATGAAAAATCTTTATCTGCAGGCGCTGCCTACGTTGACCTTGATAATGATGGCGACCTCGATTTGGTGGTAAATAATATCAATCAAAAGGCTTTTGTTTTAATTAATAACGAAAATATGCCTGGCAAGCTCAAAGCCAGTCACAGCATCAGTTGCATACTGAAAGGTGATAGTTTAAATACAAAAGCTTTTGGCACAAAAATATATGTCTATTCAAATGGAAAGAAGCAGGTGCAGGAAGAATATCCGGTGCGCGGCTATTTATCTTCTGTTGATACAAAACTTTTATTTGGAACCGGGAAAAATAAAATGATTGATTCTGTTGTGGCTGTTTGGCCCAATGATAAGAAGCAAATTTTCCGAAATCTGAAAACGGATTCAACATACACTTTGTTTCAAAAAAATGCGACAGAGAATTGGCAACCTTTGGTTCGAAATATTCATCAACAAATTTTTCATGATGTTTCGGATTCTGTAAACGCAATGTACAAGCACATCGAAGTGCCGTTTAATGATTATGAAGAGCAGCCATTGTTGCCACAAAAATATTCGCAGTTAGGTCCGTTTATTTCTACGGGAGATATTAATAATGATGGTACAACTGATTTTTATATTGGCGCCGGATTTAATTCATTGCCAAAGATTTTTACGCAGGGAACCGATGGAAATTTTTCTGGAAAAGATTTCACCATCCGTTCGCCTTTTGAAGAAGATGAAGGTAGCGCGTTATTTGATGCGGACGGAGATGGGGATTTGGATTTATTAATTACTTATGGCGATATGCGTTTCAGTGACACCTCGCAATATTATCAGCCTCGTTTATACTTAAACGATGGTAAAGGAAATTTTACTTTAAGTGCAAATGCAATTCCCGCGAATGTCAGAACCATTGCAGGTTGTGTGGCAGTGGCCGACTATAACGGTGATGGACAAACGGATATTTTTATTGGTGGCCGTGTGTCGAAAAAATATCCTTTATCACCCAGGAGTTTTCTATTGCAAAACAACAAAGGAATTTTTACAGATGTTACCAATAAAGTTTGTCCTGAATTGTCGAAAGCCGGAATGATAACAGCAGCACAATGGGTTGATTTGGATAAAGACAAACATCCTGATTTAGCGATTGCGGGCGAATATATGCCGATACGTTTTTTTAAAAATAACGGAACAAAATTTACAGAAATTTCTTCATCTACTGGTTTGCAAAACATTGCTGGTATGTGGCGCAGCCTTATTGCAACCGATGTAGACGGCGATGGCGATATAGATTTTATTGCAGGAAATTTAGGGTTGAATAATAACTACAACGCTTCTGCAAAATACCCGATGAAATTGTATGCAGATGACATTGATAACAATGGAAAAATTGACCCTGTTTTATTTTATTATTTAAAAAATGAAAATGGTGAAAGAGAATTATATCCTTCTGTAAATCTCGATATGCTTTCTGCCAATGCGCCCGGTATAGGTAAGAAATTTTCATCGAACAAAGATTATGCGAAGGCAACACCGGCTGATATTTTTACAAACAATAAAAATTTGCAGATTTTAACCTGCAATGAAACACGCAGTGGCTGGTTTGAAAATAAAGGAAATGGAAAATTCGAAATGCATGTACTGCCGGTGGAAGCTCAGTTTGCGCCGGTTAATGCGATTGTTTGCGCAGATATGGATGGCGATGGAATTAGAGATATTTTGCTTGCCGGCAATGACTACCAAACGGAAGTAAGAACTGGCCGCTATGATGCTTCTTACGGATGTTTTTTGAAAGGAATTGGAAATAAAAATTTCGTAGCGGTTCCTCACCCAGTCAGCGGTTTTTTGGTGAATGGCGATGTAAAGGATATGAAGATGATTATAAATGCAAGGAAGGAAAAATTAATTTTGGTTGGTGTGGATAACGATTCATTGCGGATTTTTAAATGCCGGTGAAATAGTAATTTCTTTGTCGGGTTTCAAATTTATCGATTTAAAGTGGCAAATGTAGCACAACATTAAAATTTTTGTGCAACCGATTGTTTGGCAAAAAAAAAGACTTATTTTGCATGTAAATTGATTTTTTTTACCGATGCTTGATTAATCAATAACGACAGCCTAATGACATGTTGGAGAACCAAAATTTAAAATTGAACGTATCTATTTTGTAATCAATTTTGGGAATTTGCAAGATTGTTTGTATTGTTTGTTTTTACACGAGGGGGCATAAATTCTACACTAGTTTATTAAAGTGCACGAATATTCCATAAGTATAGAGATTTGAAATTATCTGTTTTCAAATATATAAACCAGCCTTTCTTATGACTATTATTAATCAAAATCGATTGTTTAAGAAAATTTCCTCATTAACAGGAAAAAATTCCTTTGCTATTTTCCTAGGTCTCTTATGCACTGCTTTTCAGATTAACAGCTATGCACAGACTGTTTCGGGTAAAGTAACTGCCGCTACTACCGGTCAGCCCCTGATTGGAACCACCGTAACTGTAAAGGGGACTAACCTGGCAACTCAAACCGATAACATGGGAAATTACTCAATTTCTGTCCCAAATTCGGCAAAGGCATTAATTTTCACAGCAGTTGGATTCGAGACCAGAGATGTTTTGATTAATGGACAAAGTCAAATTTCCGTTTCATTACAGGCTACAGTTTCCAGTTTAAACGAAGTAGTCGTTACGGGCTATGGTACATCAAAGCGTAAAGATTTAACGGGCTCTGTTGCAAGTGTAAGTGCTGCAACCATAGCGAAAGTTCCGGTTACTACTTTAGATCAGGCTTTACAGGGAAGGGCACCGGGTGTTCAAGTAATAAACAATGATGCCTCGCCCGGGGGGAATATAAGTGTATTGATAAGAGGAATTGGAAGCCTCGCCAGTGGTGGTAATAATCCCCTATATGTTGTGGATGGTTATCCTACAACCGGTGGCATCAACAATATTAATCCAAATGATATTGCCAGCATAGACGTGCTAAAAGACGCATCGGCAACGGCTATATACGGTATTCGCGCAGCTAATGGGGTTGTAATTATAACAACCAAGAAGGGGGTCAGAAATAAAATGCAGGTTTCTTTAGACGCTTATGTTTCTACCCAAGGCAAACCTAAAGAGTATGACCTGTTAAATGCACAGGACTTTGCCGCTCTTTCTAACGAGGTTGAGGCTGCAGATGTAACGAATACTTATTTTGGATTACCGATTTGGCATACACCCGAGCAACTTCATAATCTGGATTGGCAGGATGCTATTTACAGAACTGGCGTAACACAAAATTATACGATGGGTATTCGTGGCGGAAGTGATAAAGTTCAGGCGGCCATGTCGTTTGGTTATTATGATCAGAAAGGTATTATTATTGGCTCTTTTTTTAAAAGATATTCACTCAATCTTAATCTCGACTACCAAGCCACCTCATGGCTCAAATCGTCTACAAGTGTGAAATATTCTTACCAGGATGCAAACAATCCCCTCAATGGGTTTAATCTTTTAAATGTAGCGATTAACCCACCTACCATGGACAGCGGTAGCAGGATCACTACCCAGATAAAAGACGGAAATGGCAACTATGGTTTTTACAATCCTCTTAAAAATGTTGTGAGCAGCTTTGGTAACCCGGTTTATTCTGTTGAGACCAATCAATATCAAAATGTAACAAATTACGTATTAGCAAGTTCTTATTTGGAAGCCACTATTTTCGATGGTCTTAAAATTAAAACGAACCTCGGCGTGAATACGAGTAATTTCAACAGCTTTTATCTTCAGCCGGCAGATAACAGAGCGGCACTGCAATATCCAGGAGCTGTAACGTCCCCCGCAAATTTTCACCAGACTTTGAACAAGACATTTGAGTGGTTATGGGAGAATACTATAGCTTACGATAAGACGTTCGGCGAACACACCATCAATTTTGTAGCTGGTATTTCCGCCCAGGAAAATACCTGGACAGGCATGGGTGGAGGCGGTATTCCGCCAAATAGCGTGACCAGAGATTTATCACTTGTTTCAAACCTGACCCTCGATCAGAATATCCCCGGTACGAACACAGGTAATGGTCAAAACATTTATTCGTTGGCTTCATCATTTGGGAGGATAACATACCAGTATGCAGATAAATACTTGCTGACTGCTACCGTAAGAAGGGATGGGTCTTCCAAGTTTGATGAAGGACATAAGTATGGCACCTTCCCGTCTGCGGCCGTGGGATGGAGAATAAAAAATGAATCTTTTTTGAAGACTGCCAATTGGATATCTGATTTGAAGCTAAGAGGCAGTTATGGTGAAGTAGGAAATGAAGCCCCCATAGGATTATTCCAGTACCAATCACTGTATGCAGGAAATTACCCATCAAATATAAATGGCGGCGGAGCTGATAACCTCGGTTATCCATTTAATAAAATATACCAAAACGGTATTGCACAAATTCAGCCTGCTAACCCAACCTTGAAATGGGAAACTGATAAACAAACAGATATCGGTATTGATGCTGCATTTTTGCAAGGTGCTTTGACCATTACTGCCGACTGGTTCAACCGCGACTCAAAAGATTTCTTGCTAAGGCTTGCTGCTCCTGCACAAACCGGTTATAATTTCATTACCCGCAACATAGGAAGTATGAACAATAAAGGGTTTGAGTTTGCAGCTAATTATAACGGTAACGGAAATAAGGATTTCCATTATGGTATTGGTTTAACGGTCACTACAATTAAAAATAAACTCACGAGCATCACGTCAGGAACAGACTTCGTATCGAATTTTGGGGGGCTTACATTAAACGGTTTCCAGGGATGGACAGAATTTTCCCGCTCCTATATTGGACAACCTGTGGGAGAATTTTTTGGTTTGAAAGCAATCGGAATTTATCAATCCCAGGCAGAAATTGATGCCTTAAATGCAAAAGCTCCCGGTGGCACATATCGTCCCGGCACTGTCGCTCGTCCCGGCGATCGCTATTTTGCTGACACCAACGGAGATGGTTTGGTAAATGACGATGACAGGGTACTTATCGGAAACCCTCAACCTAAGTTTTACGGCGGGCTTAACCTGGACGCCACTTACAAGGCATGGGATTTCAATTTATACTTTTATGGTTCTGAAGGAAACAAAATATTGAATTATGTTGAAAGTAACCTGGAAAGTCTTTCCCGCCGGGGTGGAGTTGGATCGCAGAATGTAAATGAAGTATACTTCAAGAATCACTGGACGCCGGCCAATCCATCAGACAGATATGCAAGGGCGAACGGCACCAACGGAGATGCCAGTTCACTTAACAATGTTCCATCAAGCGTATGGATTGAAGATGGAAGTTTTATTAAGCTAAAAAATGTTTCCATAGGTTATACTTTTCCAACAAGTTTGTTGAACAAATATTCCATTTCAAAGATAAGGGCCTACGTATCTGCTCAAAACCTATTTACCATTACCAACTATACCGGACTTGATCCGGAGATTGGAATCCAGAATGCAAACGCAACGCAAAATGGGGTTGACAATGGAGCTTATCCTTCATCCAAGTTTTTCACTTTTGGATTAAACGTAACATTTTAAACAACCATAATTTCAGCAATATGAAAAGAATCAAAATAATAATCTTAATTAGCAGTACGATAATTGCCTGTGCAGTCATTCCACTGGCATGCAAAAAAAGCTTTTTAGATCAGACCAATACATTTGAAATCTCTCCCGATGCGGCTGCCAGTACAGCCGCCGGGGTAACTTCCCTGGTTAATGCTATTTATGATACTTACCAGAACAGCGATATGCTTAAGAAGTGCATTTGGTATAGAGCTAATTTTGCAACCCATGACTTTTTTAACTGGGGCGCTGATGTGGCTTGGAATAATTATCAACTTCCGGCCAATTTTGTTGGGCTTATTACTTTTTGGAACCAATCTTACATCGGCATAGCCAGGGCAAATTCTGCATTTGGGATCATCACCAAGGCAGAAGCAGATGGTGTGGTTGACCCGACATTAGCAAATCGTTTAAGGGGCGAAGCTTTTTTTCTCAGAGGAATGACCTATTATTACCTCGCTGCTTCTTTTGGCGGCGTTCCGTTGGAGACAGATACCAGCGGTGCTTTAAATCTTGGGTTGAGACCAAGGGATTCCCGGGATTCTGTATTTATGCGCGTAGTGTCAGATATGCAACAGGCAGAAACTTTGTTATTATCAAAAACGGCATTATCAGCTGCTGATTTAGGAAGAGCAACTAAAGGCGCTGCTTATGCTTATGATGGTGCAGCCCGTATGTGGCTAAAAGATTATTCTGGAGCCTTAGCTGCTTTCAACAACCCGGAATTTAATAACTATCACCTGATGGCAAATTTTGCAGATGTAAACGAATATAATCATCAAAATAATGATGAATCAATTTTTGAAGTTCAATTTTATTTAAAAGCAGGTGATCCCCAGGATTGGGGCGGAAGCTGGAACCCGCCAGGAGCTGAGCTTGGCTGGATCGACAGTTTTAGCTGGCCAAATGAAATAACACAACAGGGGTACGACTATGGTAATCCGGCACTGTGGAACTCTTACCAGGTTGGAGATAAGCGTAAATACCTAACTATTGTGGGTCCTGGTGATTCATTACAAAGCCCCGGAATTATTGCCAAATGGGGCGGAATAAAAGGCTATC